>NZ_JAUBOX010000019.1:0-88976 GCF_036700445.1 Microcoleus sp. T3_B1 | reverse complement strand
GCCGTCAATATCGACAAAGGTGGGGGAGGCGTTTAACCCCACATTGGTGAGGTTGAAGGGGTTTGTTTGGGGGGCGGCAAAGACTGGGGCGCTAGCGGTGCCGGTATTCTGGTAGTAGCGCGTGTTGCCGTCCCGTGCCCCAACGAAGGCATCTAAATCGCCGTCGCCGTCAATATCGACAAAGGTGGGGGAGGCGTTTAACCCCACATTGGTGAGGTTGAAGGGGTTTGTTTGGGGGGCGGTAAAAGTTTTGGGTATGTTATCGGCGATTTGCAGTACGGCAGTTTTAGTCTTCGTTACGTTGTATCCTGTGCCAGCAGTGAGGGTGATTTGTACGGTTTCGCTGGGATCGCTGACGTTATCTAAGACGGGAATGACGTTAATATTGGCTGTGGTTTGCCCTGTGAGGATGGTGACGCTACCCGATAAGGCGGTGTAGTCGCTGCCCGGTGTGGCTTTACCGCTGACGGTGTAGTTGATGGTGGTGTTGGCGGTGGCGGCGGCTGAGAGGGTGACGACGAAGTTGCCGTTGACGGGGGCAATGGGTTCGGCTTCGCTGGGTCTGGTGCCGGGGGCAATGCTGACACCGGGAAGCAAATCTTGGTAGTAGCGCGTGTTGCCGTCCCGTGCCCCAACAAAGGCATCTAAATCGCCGTCGCCGTCAATATCGACAAAGGTGGGGGAGGCGTAACTCCCCACATCGGTGAGGTTGAAGGGGTTATTTTGGGGGGCGGCAAAGGCTGGGGTGCTAGCGTTGCCGGTATTCCGGTAGTAGAAAGTGTTGCCGTCACTTCTCCCAACAAAGGCATCTAAATCGCCGTCGCCGTCAATATCGACAAAGGTGGGGGAGGCGTTATTCCCCACATCGGTGAGGTTGAAGGGGCTTGTTTGGGGGGCGGCAAAGACTGGGGCGCTAGCGGTGCCGGTATTCCGGTAGTAGTAAGTGTTGCCGTCATTACTCCCAACGAAGGCATCTAAATCGCCGTCGCCGTCAATATCGACTAAGGTGGGAGAGGTGTAAGTCCCCACAGCGTTGAGGTTGAAGGGGTTTGTTTGGGGGGGGGCAAAGGCGGGCATAGTTTTTTAAGGGGTAGGGGGTCAGGGGGATTTGGGCTATTACCCTGAGTTTTGGATACTTTCAGAGCGGCTTGATTTTAGGTTGTTTGAATTTTTGGTGCGGCTATTCCCGCAGGGGGATGACATTTTTTTTATATTGTTCTATAATAGAGGGTTAAGTTTAAATGTGTCAACCCCTAGCTCGGTTTGGTTTTGAAAACCGAGCTAGGGGTAAGGGTTAAGGAGAGGCATCGCGCCCAAGTGAAGTAATACTTTAGCTGTTTGAAGCTTTAGTAAAACCGAGAGACTTCTGTAACAGTTTAACGGCGATGCGCGAAGAGCCTATTCCGGTTAAATAGGGGCGCAGATGCCGATTAAGGAAGGAGAGCATTGGCTCGTTGTCTGCCGCCACTGAAAAAGTGCAATTCTCTATCTCACTGTCGATTTGCAGTTTAATTGATGCGGCTAACAGGGATATTCCTCGACCTAATTTTTGATACTTTTTTCGCACCAATAAGCTGGAGTAGCGAATAGTATTTGGGGCGACGCGGTGGGTGATCATCCAGCCGATGACTTCTCCATTATGGCACAATCCTAAACTATTGAGCGGTTCGATTCTGGATTCGTCGCTAAAGGGATTCAATGGGTTTGGATATTCCCCTTGTTGGAGAATGGCTTGGCGCTCCTGGGCGGTTAATTCGCTCCAGGGAAAAACGGTAAATGAATCGGGTAAGGGGTATTTGTGCAGCCAAGGGGCTTCGGCAATTTTTTTGGTTGTGGTTTGGGCTAATAAAAAGGTGGTTTGAGGGGGGAGCCAGCCTTTGTTTTTTAATAGGGGTTCGAGGGCTAGTGCTGTTAATTCACTGCTTTTGTAGGAGATTTCGACTCGCTGACAACCGACTTTTTTCAGTTCTTTTTCCAAATTCCCGATCAGGGTTGTGCCGATGCTTTGATGGCGATGGTTGGGAACGACGTAGCAGGAGATGATGCTGGCAGATAAGGATGGCTGGTTCTGGGATTCGGGAAGGATTTCTGCGATCGCCATTCCTACCATTTGATGGGAAATGGTGGCAGAAATTCCTACAATTTCGCCCCGTTTAGTTTGGGTTTGCCAGCGTTTTTGCAGGCTGGGGAAGGTGAAGGCATCGTAGGCGGAAATATTGTCGGCTGTGAGGTTGTAAACAGCTTGGTATTTGACGGGATAGCGCGTTTCTTCTGGTTGACGCGGTGGGTTTAGCAAGGTTGGTTTTCCAGAAGTCAGGCTTTCAAGAACTGTTCTCACTTCGGTATTGTCGGGTTTGAGGCGCAGCACTTTTCTCAAATAACCTTCAGCTATGGCAGTTTCTCCGTGGGAGGCGTGCAACTTTCCGAGGTTAAGATAGGCGAGATAGAAATTCGGATCGAGGCGTAGTGTTTCTTCATATCCAGCTTTTGCTGCTGCGATATTCCCTTGCAATAGGTAAGCGCTGGCGAGATTGCAGCGGGTGGCTGCTTGATTGGGATTAATCTCGATGGCGCGTTGGAGTAGGGCGATCGCTTCTGGGATTTTTCCCTGTAATTGCAGGAGATTTCCTAAGTTATTGTAGGCAGGGATATAGTTGCGATCGAGGGAAATGGCTTCTCGAAAATAAGCGGCTGCTTCTTCTAATTTTAGTTGTTTTTGTAACTCTCTGCCGCGATCGAAAGCTGCGGCTGCGGTTTCTAATTTTTCTGTGCCAATCACGGCAGGCACGAGGGATTCGCTGACTTTGACAGATGTTTCAGGGGGTTGATGAATGCCGGGTCTGATTGATATAATGCTAGAACCTGGGAAAGTAACTAATCGTTCGATTTCGTCGGTTTGAAATCCTAATGCCATTGGCTGCCGCACTCCGGGCAATACAGCAATGTCAAATAATTCTTTGACGACTTCTTCAAATATCAGCGAGTGGACGATATTGCCTGTGTTTAAATCGACTACCATCAATCCGCATTGAGGTTGTTGCTGTTGGGCGGATAAGCGATCGCTTAATGTCAATCCTTGAAAATTTTCATGTCTGGGTTTGGAGAGTCCGACGATCGCATAGTTGTTATGAAATGCCAACCCTCTGACGAAACCGGGGCAGAAGGCGATCGCCTGAAATTGTCCATTGTCTACATAGCCTAATTCGCCAGTACCGGAGTTGAGTACCCACAGTTTATTCTGGTAAAATCGGGGCGAGTGGGGCATGGTTAAGCCGCTACAAATGATTTCGTTAGAACGGATATCGATAATGCAGCCGCCGCCGCCTCGATGCGATCGCCAACCTGCGGGAATATCGGTTTGGGAACAAGCAGTGACGTAAGCGGGTTCGCCATCTACCATTGCTAAACCGTTGAGGTGACAGCGATCTTCGGCGGCGAGGGAGGAGATAAACGGCGGTTGCCAGATGGGGCGAAAACTGTAGTCGCGATCGCGTGTTGCCAGACAACTAAATTGGGTGTTGACAAATACCCAGTTTTGCGATTTATCTACGATTAGGTCGTGAGTATTTATGTCACCAGTGGTGTAGCCGATGCGGGGAACGTAGAGTTTGTCGTACCCTAAATAATCGCCCACTTCCTCACGGCAAAGATTGTCAAATTGCCAGATTTGATAACAGGTACTCATCACGAGGCTTTCAGGGGTGGCAAATAGTCCCATCGGGCGATCGAATTCGCGATCGAACACTGACAACCTGCCATCGGGTTTCAATCCAATCAAGAATAACCGATTGGTTTGATAGGTGGTGAAGGCGAGGCTGATTTTCTGTGCAGCCAGCCATTGATTGAAGTGTGTTAAGGGGGTAATCTGAATCATAGAACTCATAAATTGACTTTATAGTTAAAGATTTTTGGCGTTGCTTAATCAGGGTATGAAAAAGAACCAGGCAAAAATCCAGAAGCTTTGTGGACAATGGTTTTTATGATTTGCATATTTAGCCGTTCATACCGTAAATCAGCAACGCTGATATAATTATCCCATTGCCTAGTTAGTATCCAGCTTTTATTTGACGAATTTGGCTATGACAGAAACACCAAAATTTTATATTATCAAACGTCCTGCCGGTAATTGCGAAATTTTGCCGTTGGCGCAGCCCTCGCAGAGGATCGCGCAACTCGAAGAACAAAACCCGAATATTATTGAAAAGTGGGGCCCTTACGATTCGGCAGAAGATGCCATCGCCCGTCGCGTCGGATTAATTCGTGCAGGCAAATGTCAACCAACCAAATTTTAGATTTTAGATTTTAGATTTTAGATTGAAGATAAGAAGGACTAAAATTCTGACTACAAACCAGGTTCGTAGTGAGGACTTTAGTCCTTCTTTACTGAAGTTTTTGTGACTAAAAACTACTTGGATTTAGCCGGTGCCACACTCGGTTTGGCCTGCGCCGCCGTCGGCTTAGCTGGCGCTGCATTCGGTTTCGACTCCGCCTTATTGTTCCCTGTTTTACCAGTAACTTGCTTTGTCAAAACTTCCATAGCTTTCGCGTACTGCGGATCTGCCGTCGTAGCAATTTTATCGCGATCGCGCCTCAATTCCTGTTTTTGAGCCTCGGTGAGTTCTACCTTAAAATCCGGTTCAATCCCGGCCTTGTTGATATCAGTGCCGTTGGGAGTAAAATACTTGGCAATTGTCACCGCCAAACCGGCACCATTTCCCACGCCGCGTACTGACTGAACTAAACCTTTACCAAAGGTCTTTGTTCCCACCAAAACCGCGCGTTTGTTGTCTTGCAAAGCACCGGATAGAATCTCGCTAGCACTTGCTGAACCGCCGTCTACCAGTATAACTAACGGTTTGTCTGTGATCGCTCCCTTATTTGCCGTTTGTTTATCAGCCTCACCGACTCGATCGACCGTCGAGACGATCGTACCTTCTTTGAGCCACATTCGAGCAATTTCAATACTTCCGTACAGCAACCCGCCGGGATTGGAACGCAAGTCTAAAATATAGCCCGTCACCTTTTTCTGTTCCAAATCCTTAATTGCCGATCGCATTTCCGATGCAGCATTGGCACTGAACTGATTTAAGCGAATATAGCCGACTTCTCCGATGGGAGTTTTCTGCACCGACTTCCGCACTGGATGAATTTCAATTTTAGCGCGTTTCAGTTTAAAGTCTAATTCCTTGTTTCCCCGCAAAATAGTCAGCGTCACCTCAGTATTCACCTGACCGCGAATCAAACTTACTGCTTGATTCGTATCCATGCCTTCTGTGCTCTTGCCGTCAATCTTAGTAATGATATCTTTTGCCAGAATACCAGCACTAAAAGCAGGGGTATCTTCGATCGGCGAAATCACCACCAACTTCTTAGTTTCCTCATCTTGAGTCAACTGAATCCCAACTCCTGTCAGTTCCCCAGAAGTTTCAACCTGCATATTTCTGAACTCTTGAGGGTCCATAAACCGCGTATAAGGATCATCCAGCTTCTTCAACATTTCCCGAATTGCTTTGTAAGCTTCGTCGTCGCTGGTATAAGTCCGGTTCAAATAATCATTTCGCACCGCTTTCCAGTCAACCTGGTTAAAAGTGCCATCAACATAACTTTTGTCAATAATCTGCCAAACTTCATCAACCAACTCTTTAGGGCTTCCCCGAAAAGAAGCCAGAGATTTAGAACTGCAACCAGTGTTCGCAAGAGTTACAGCAGTGAGTACCACCGCTGCTGCACTTAGAACAAGCCCTCGTTTTGTTATAACCATTTGTCTGACGCGCGGGACGAAAAGAGTTCAGAATAATTACGCTCAATCTAACACAGGCAAGGCCCGGTCGTAGTTGGCGTACATATATTATTCAACTTTGCCGAGTTCTGCGGTGTCAACTTAAGACTGAAACCCTCTATCTCCATGTTTGTATCAAAGTCTCGATCCCCCTAAATCCCCCTTAAGAAGCAGGGCTGTTTCATTCTCGGTAGGGGCAAACCCCCCGTGGTTGCCCCCATGTCCCAAACGCCTGTGAAATCGTCTGTGGGGGGGCGGGCACGGGGGCACCGCCCCTACAAAACCCTGGTTTTTCTGAGAATGAAACAGCCCTGCCTTAAAAAGGGGAGTAGGGGTTTACTTCGATCCCTCTTGTCCCCCCCTTAACAAGGACTTTGAGCGCTCTTGTCCCCCCCTTACTAAGGGGGGTTAGGGGGGATCTCCGGGTTTAAAAACACGCATTAGGGGCGATCGAGAGCAATTAAGGATCGACCCAGCGATCGTCCGATTTAATCAAGTCAATCAATTCTGCCACGCCTCGGTCTTCCGGCACCTTCTTAATTTCTTCCCGGCCCCGGTACAGCGAAATATAACCCGGTTGCTTCCCGACGTAGCCGTAATCAGCATCAGCCATTTCTCCGGGCCCATTGACAATACAGCCCATTACTGCTATGTCCAAACCGGTGAGATGCTTCGTAGCCTCTCTCACTTGGTGTAACACTTCCTCTAAATTAAACAAAGTGCGACCGCAGGAAGGACAAGCGACATACTCAACCATCGTTTTCCGCAGTCCCAAGGCTTGCAGAATGCTGTAGCAGACGGGAATCTCCTTTTCTGGGGCCTCTGTCAGCGAGACGCGGATAGTGTCGCCAATGCCGTCAGCTAACAAAGGTGCGAGGCCTGCGGTGGATTTGATGCGGCCGTATTCGCCGTCTCCTGCTTCCGTGACGCCCAAATGCAGCGGGTAATCCATGCCGAGTTCGTCCATCCGGTGCACCATCAAGCGGTAAGCAGCCACCATCACGGGCGCGCGGGAGGCTTTCAGGGAAATTACAATATTTCGGAAGTCGAGGGATTCACAAATTTTGATGAATTCCAGGGCCGATTCCACCATGCCTTCGGGCGTGTCGCCGTAGGTAAAAAGCATCCGTTCGGCGAGGGAACCGTGATTAACGCCGATTCGCAAAGCTTTGCCTTGGTCGCGCAGGGAAATTACCAGAGGTTCCAGGGTTTCGCGGATTTTTGCGCCAATTTCCGCGAATTCGCTTTCGGTGTATTCGCTTCTGTCGGCTTTCGGCTTCTCGAACACGTACAGTCCGGGATTGATTCTCACTTTGTCTACGTGTTTGGCGACTTCCAGGGCAATTTTCATGCCGTTGTGGTGGACATCGGCGACGAGGGGCACGGGTTGGTAGGTGGCGTGCAGTTTTTGCTTGATTTCGGCTAAAGCTTTGGCGTGGGCCATGCTGGGCACGGTGACGCGGACGATTTCGCAGCCAATCTCGTGCAAGCGCCGAATTCCGGCCACTGAACCGTCGATGTCGAGGGTGTCTTCGTTAATCATCGACTGAACTACGACGGGGTAGCCACCGCCGATGGTGACGCTACCGACTTTGACGGGCCGGGTTTTGCGGCGTTTGATGGTGGTGTCGAAGGTTGGTTGGGTGGTGGGGGTTTTAGTGGGGTTCGGCAGAGTTTGCATAACTGGTTGCTAGAGTTTTGTTACTAAGGTCTATAAAATTCTGTTTCCTATTTTTCAGGTTGCCATAGAAAGGGTCTGTTTGGACAAAGAGGTTTTGGGATTTAGGATTTGGGATAAAAATGCTCGCCTACCTCCCACTCACATGATGTAGGTTGGGTTCGTCGTGTTACGCAGGCATCACCGGGAACGCGAAGATAGGTTAATGAAGATTTTGGCTGCAATTTCTCGTTAGAATATAAGTTAGAATATGACAAAATTATATAAATACTTTGGAGTTTTCAGCAGTTATGCCAGATGAAACGATTAGGATTGTGACCAGCGATATTCCGGGCGAGTCGCCTCAAGTCGTTACTGCTGATGGTGGCAAAAGTCTGGGAATGGGGGGAGCACCTTTCTTGGATATGGAATCACCGTCAAAGTCTTCTAAAACGCCAAAAGTTCCCGATGCCACGGGTGAATTTAGAATTCATAATGTCAGTGTAGAGACATTAGAGCAAGAAATGGCTCATTTGCTGGCAGTTGTCGATCGACTCCTAATCCGCAGTGAAGAGAAGCGCGAGCGCAAGTCTAAGATGGAGTTAGATGAAATTGAGTTATCGGTGGAAATTAACGGTCAGGGGCAAATTAGCATCATCGGTAACGGGGCCGCAGCGGGAGGAAAAGGAGCGATAAAGCTCAAGTTTAAACGGGAACAATCAAAGTGAAATGGCGAAAAATTGGGCTGTTGTCATAGGTATTAATGAATACGAACACCTGCAACGTCCGCTGAAATATGCTAAGCGCGATGCAGAATTAATGCGGGATTTTCTCTGCAATGAGGCGGGATTTGAGAAAGTTTACCATTTCTCGGAAGACTCATCGGAAAAACAGTTGCTGCCTACTAGATCGAACGTGATGCGGTTGTTACACGTTATGTTTGAACAGCCTTTTATGAGTGCGGGAGATAACTTTTGGTTTTTCTTCAGCGGTCACGGGGTTCGTCAAAATGGGTGCGATTATTTGATGCCGACTGACGGTTTTCCCGAAGATATTGCAAATAGTAATATTTCAGTTAATTACATTATCCAACGCTTGCGACGCTGCGGTGCTGATAATATTGTTCTGATTCTGGATGCTTGCCGTGATGAGGGAAAGTCTGTTGAGGGGATTGGCCGTCAAACCGCTGAACAAGCGCGGCAAATGGGAGTCATCAGCATTGCTTCCTGTAGTCCGAATCAGATATCTTATGAAATTGAAGATTTACAACAAGGTGCTTTTACTTCTGCGTTACTAGAAGGATTGGGAACTCAAGGTCAATGTGCGACTGTTGAACGATTGAATCAATATTTAATCCATCGAGTACCCGAACTCAATCGCCAATGTGGGAAACCCAAGCAAACACCTCTCACTATTGCTGAACCTATTGAAAAATCTCACCTAATTCTTTTGCCAAAATACGCTACTTTAGCTGATGTGCTGACGCTAAAGTATGATGCTTCCCAAGCTGAAATCAACAAGAATCTAGATTTAGCAGAACAGTTGTGGATTCGGGTATTAGTTGCATCTCCTGGTGATACGGATGCGATTAAAGCAGTAAAAAGAATTGCTATTTCACAGACACAGCCAACAGCTATACCAGATCAACCGAGTTCGGAAAATCGTGCTAAAACCCAAAAATCCCCTCAACCTGCACCTCCTAATTCTACTCCTATTGAGTCGGATGTTCCCCTCAAGTCAGAACGCGGAGTAGACTACACTAAGTTGCGCGATTTACTGGCAACTCAAGAATGGCAAAAGGCCGATAAGGAAACGGTTAAAAAAATGCTGGAAGCAGCGGGGAAAACAGAGGAGACCTGCCTCAGAATGGAAGATATTGATCGATTTCCCTGTGAAGATTTACGCACCATTGACCGACTTTGGGTAAAATACAGTAATGGACGTTTCGGCTTTTCGGTGCAGAAGCGCATTTATCAAAGTCTGGGGGGAACCAGGGAATTTGATAGTAAAATATGGGAAGCTTTTGGCGATCGGGTGGGATGGCGTGTGAAAGGAGAATGGGGAAAAGATCTAAAATTCAACACAATAGCACCTGAAGCACACCTCCCGTTGTTGGGGGGTTGGGTTTGGTTGTGGGTGGGGGAGGTGTGGGGGCGGAGATGGTTAGGGTTGTTGGGGGGTGTGGTAAATGGTGGGGGAAGTGGTAAGGCAAGGGGGGGGTGGTGGGCATCTCTTCTCTCGCGTCGAGACTTGTAAAGTGTAACATCTAAGCGTTTCAGGATTTCGTGAAGATTTATAACAAAGGCTTGAAGCACGAAACCGCGCCACTTCTACGTTTCCGATACCTGGCACATTCGATTTACCAAATTACTAAAGAGTAGAAACTAGCTATTTTTTGATCGGCTGTAATAATAGCAGCTTGACTTCTTTTGGCAACTGCTACAACCACTCTATCTGCTGGATCTCGGTGTTCCCATTCTAATTTGACACTTTCTAGCCAAATGTCCTCATCAATTGGAACGATCCGAATAACATTAGACTTTTTTAAAGTAGCAATATAGTCATCAATACTTACTCCTAAATCTAACTTATGATTTTTGATCTTGATAGCTATTTCCCAGATGGCCGTTGATGGAACTAAACCATTTTTTTCTTGTTCCATCTGCTGACAAGCATCTTTTGCCGATTGAGAAAGTTTCTCTGGATCTAAACTCCACCAGATGAGAGCGCAGGTATCCAGGACAACTGTCATACTTCCTGCCATTCTTCAGTTGTTGGCGTAGTTAAATCTTCAAAATATTTTACTTTACCCCGCATATCCTTAAATAATTCTTCAGTTGAAAGAGACTTTTCATACTGAGAAATTATCACAAGTGGTTTAGTCCCATCCATCACTAAAATTTCTTCGCCTTCAAGCTCGACAAGTCGCAAAAATTCTAGTAATTGAGCTGTTAATTGACTTTTGTCTATGGTTTTCATAGGACAAGGATTGGTGTTGTGTTCAAACTACATTATATCTCAATACGGTTCACTGAGCAAAGGATGTCATTGCACTACGGGAAAGTAATCGCAGGGACTATGAGGCTTTTGAGTTAAAGGAGGTGCGGGGCGAGCAATGCTTTTTTTCCTGATTAACTTTTACCCAATCGTACCTCATCTTTATGAGAAAAGCTATACTTAATCTATGGTGAAAGCTTTAGAGGCGATTTATCTGCCAGATGCGAATCGATGGATTAATTGGATACAAAGGAGAAATTAACAATGCTATCTGTAGAAAAATGCCCAATTTGCGGCGGTGAAATAGTTGTCAAAGAAGTCGATAAACTTTTACGGGGCGGCAAGCATACTGCTATATTAAAAGTATCCGCTGAAGTTTGCCTAAGCTGTGGAGAACGGTTGTACTCTGTGGAAACAGTTAGGAAATTTGCCAAAATTAGACAGCAATTGCAGCGAGAAGAGACTCAAGAATTTCAAGCGATGGGGCAATCTTTTCGCGTTGGATAAGTTATACAATAAAAAAAATGAAAAACTTAACTCAATTAACCCAGCTTGAATTAGTGATGCTGGAATTAGTAGCTAAAGGTCAAGGAAAGTGGAGTTGGTACGAACTCGCGAATGCACTTTCCCGTCGAGATGTACCGCGAGAACCTGACATGATGGTTGTCTTAAAAAAACTGGCTGCTGATGGCTTGGTTCAGCGATATATAGAAACAGGTTCGCCTCGCGATAGATGGGAATTGACAACTGAGGGGACGATTTTGTTGACAGAGTTAACTGCTTCTGAACTGACTACTTTATGCAAATATGTTGAAGTTTAACTTAGAAACACAATTTGTAGTTTGCATTAACAATCAAGACTATCAAGCATCCTTGGAAGTGCGAAAAATCTACCAAATAATACCGGATAATCGCGCTGCGGAACATCAATTTATCCGAGTTATTGACGAATCCGGCGAAGATTATTTGTATCCAGTCGCATATTTCGTACCCATCGCATTGCCGAAAGCCGTAGAAGCAGTATTTGCATAGACAAAGGTTGTGTAGGGGCGGGTTCACCAACATCTATGTTTATAAACAGCAATCTCAATAAACCCGCCCCGCCCAATATTGTGTTACAATAAATAAACCTGAGTGTTAACATCGCAAATGTATGACAGCTAAAATACACATCAGCAAATTAGGTAATTCCTTGGCTTTGCCAATACCAGACTACATAGTAAAGTTTCTCAACCTTAAAGCCGAAGATTCAGTAATTTGCAGCATAGAAAATGGGAAACTGGTCATAGAGCCTGTAAATAATAAAATATCAAAGTATACCCTAGATGAATTATTGGCAGGCGAAATAGAATCTAGCGAAGAAGTCTCTTGGGGAAAACCAGAAGGAGAGGAAGTTTGGTAAACTATATCCCCGAACGAGGTCATTTTATTCGCCTCAATTTTGATCCTCAATCAGGACACGAACAAATGGGGACTAGGCCTGCACTGGTGGTGAGTCAAACTAAATTTAACCGAAAAATTGGGTTTGTGTTCGTCTGTCCCATTAGCAACACACAACGCAAAAATCCGTTTTATGTTCCCATTCCAGAAGGTGAAGCGATAACAGGTGTAATTATGACGGATCAACTCCGTTATGCAAGATTATCGCGCAAGGCAGGCAAGTTTTCTTAGTGAATGTCGATCGGATATAATTGAGGAAGTTTTGAGGCTAATTCAACCTATTTTGTTTGAGAATATGACGGTTGATGAATAGTTAATCAAATTATAAACTAGATTTGTAGTTGGCATTAAGCATCAAGAGTATCCAGAAATCTCTCTCGCGGATGATGCGATCGCCCCTCCTCCCCAGCAAAACTAAAAAATGTACTGGCAAATCCCTTCACAGACCCAGGCTCAGCAGTTAAATAATCTGAGGTTTTCCATTGGACGATCGCACAAACTCACCCGCCACCGCTGTTAACAACCGCCGACCTCTAATTATCGCAGGAATTCTCCTCGGTATCGGTCAAGCAGGCTTTTTTGACGGCATTGTGCTGCACCAACTCCTCCAGTGGCACCATATGTTTAGCAGCGTTAAAACCGATGCTACCGTTGCCGGTCTAGAATTAAATACCCTCGGAGATGGATTGTTTCACGCTGCGGATTGGTTGGTAACACTAGCGGGAATCTTCTGTTTGTGGAGTGCTGTGAAGCGCAAAGATGTTCCTTTGTCAACTCAAACTTTTTTCGGTTCAATATTAATTGGTGCTGGATTGTTTGACTTTGTTGAAGGCATTGTTGACCATCAAATTTTGGGAATCCACCACGTCAAACCCGGTATCAACGAGTTAGCTTGGGATTTAGGATTTCTCATTCTCGGTCTTATTTTAGCGCTGTTAGGTTGGATGCTGGTACAGAGGGAAGTTCCCGCAGATACTAAAGTTTAAATGAATGGAAGATTGGGAATTATACCAAATCCGGGTTTAAAATCCCCGATGAGACTCGACCGTTTCAACCGTTGAGTCTCTTTTTAACTCATCAGTTCATCCCGCCGACTCCAACCACGCAATCAAATCCTCTTGACTCCTAAAATCCAACAAAGCTTCTCCCAAATCATCTAACTGTTCCCCAGATAATCCCTGGATGCGAGTTTGAACTTCCAGTGTCACCTCACCCACCCGCCGCACTATCTGACGCATAATTAATCCTATTTCCCCTTCAATTTTACCCCTTTCGATTCCTTGTTCGATTCCCTGTTCGATTCCTTGTTGTATTCCCTGTTCAATTCCTTGTTGTATACCAATTTCTATCCCTTTCATCACAGACCCGATTTGGTCTTGGATAAACATTTCTCGTTTGTCTACATCATTCAATTCGTCTAGTGTCAAATTTGCTCGGTTGGCAATTCCCAGCGCGGTATTAATCTCTTCAATAGACCCCAATGTATCTGGTACTGCTTCCAAAGAGGGCGCGTTTTTCATAAAGTAGAGCCATTTTTCCGGCAGAGTTTCGAGTTGGTTCAATTCTTTTTTGAATTTCGGTAACTCGACAAACACTAACTTTAACTCGCAGTTGGGATAGACGAATTTTTCTTCGGTTTCTGTGAATTCAAAGTTAGAGATTAGTTTTTC
Source organism: Microcoleus sp. T3_B1 (assembly GCF_036700445.1). NCBI lineage: Bacteria > Bacillati > Cyanobacteriota > Cyanophyceae > Oscillatoriales > Microcoleaceae > Microcoleus > Microcoleus sp. T3_B1. The sequence continues at coordinate 75,433 of NZ_JAUBOX010000019.1, read as the reverse complement.
GGTGTTTTCAAATAAGATAAAGTCGGTAATGGTTAAAGCAATGACCGGATTTAATTTTAAATAACCTTCTCCAGCTTTTAGTTGAGTAGAATAGGTTTTGGCTGCATTGTAGACTACCCGTTTTTCAAAGGCGGCGACGTTGAGTACCTGCATTTCCACAATCACGGTTTTGTTGCCGGTAATCTTGGCTTTGACATCCAGGTAAGTGTCTTTCAATCCTGTAACGCTGCCGGCTGAATAAGGGTCAATGATTTCTATTTCTTGGATTGTTGGTTCTCCGTTATACAGCATTGCATTTAGGAAGCTGATTAAAATTTCTGGATGTTCGGAAGAAGCGAATATTTTTTTGAATGCAAAGTCTGTTTTGGGGCTGATGAAACGCATATATTTTAGAGGATTTTTTTTACCGCAGAGGGCGCAGAGGACGCAGAGGAAGAGAAAAGAGAGGAAGATGGATATTGGCCAATATTGGAAGGGTTGGGTTTTGTTGTCTCAACCCAACCTGTTATCTGAATGCTTTTATCAGCCTGTGGCTTCAGTAGTAGTTGCAGCGGACATCACTAGCTTTCCAGTTATATCCATCGTCGCAAGCTTCAGCACTTCATTAAAAGCTAAACCCCGAATTTTGAGTTCCCACCGAATGCCTTTTGCTTTCATTCGCTTGGCTTTCCGCATATCGACATCAGCAGCTTTTTGATGCAATAGCAAATACTTCATTGCTGCTGTAGCTTCTACTTTTGTGGGAAATGCAATATAGGTGATAAATCCGCCGTCCCAGTGATTGGCGTTGCGGACGCTGCTGATAGTCGCAACTCTCGGACTAAAGCGGTTCCAGTAAAAGTCGCTGTAGCCGATCGACTGTGTATTAACTTGGAGTTTGTTTGCCATTTGACTTAACTCCTATAACCTTGTGTGTGGGGTTAGCAGCAGGGCTTTGATTCTGCTATTTATATTATAGCATTGGGAAGTGGGAATTGGGAGCGAATGCTGGCTCTTGTTTTACTTCTCTGACTGCTTCTGTGAAGTCGGGAAAGTAAAATCTCCCCAATATCTTTAGTTCTTTTTTGTCTCGAATACAACGGCCTCAAAAAGCTCTACAAGCTTTAAGTCTGAATAAACCGATAAATACAAATACTTTTCCAGTTTCTGCCGATTTCTAGGTAAAAATAATCCTAAGCCTGATAAGTTTTTATACTTATGCCTAATTCTTGAGTCAAGTAATTCACCATGCTGTTGCACTCTCTGAATGAGAAAATTATTTAAAAATAAGAGTAAATCGTTACAAGCTGACGGACTTGCACCTGATAATTGGGTAAGTTTTTGTAAAAAATTTGCGAAATCAACAAAGGTTTCTCCAGAGCTATGATAAACTACTACAGTATTGTTATTGGAAAAATTGACTTCCGGCCCTAAAATTGAGGATATAAAAACTTTCACAGGCGCAATATCTGCTTGCAAAATAGAATCAATCACAACATTAACTTTTTCAGGCAAGTAGCGGAAATAATGATTGTTAGTCAATGTCAAACTATGGTACATATCCGGTCGTTCATAATCCATAATCTTTTTGGCTAGCTGGGAACCATCAATGTCTGGATAATCGCTCAAATAACTTAACGATTGCTCATAATAGTAATTGGGCGCTCCCAGTTGGAGTTGAGATGAAAGCGTATACTTAGCAGTATTTTGGAAGGTATGGTGTACTTCAATATTTCCTTTGTTACAATTTTGGAAAAATAATAATTCGAGATTTCCCTTTACAGATTGGTTAAAATTAAATATAACTTGATTTATTTTTTGAAGATTCATCCATCTAATTTCTGAAATATAAGGGGAGGTAGGATGTTCGTCGGGGCTTATTTCCATAAGCGTTCCACTATGACCTAAAAACACAATAGCCCAGCGTTTGGCTTGAAATTGAGATTGTGCCCAAGTCAGATACTCACTCAAGACTTCTGGGCTACTACTATCTGCTGTTTCTAAGTATTGCGTATCAACTTTACCTGCGCTAATGATGCTTCTAGAAACTTGTGCTGAGCCACTAAAGTCTGATTGTACTACGACCAAAACCTTGTCATTTTTTACACCTTTACTTAGCATTTGAATAATTGGTTGTCCGAATCTTGAGAGATTATTGTCATAGGGCATCCAGTATAGTAATATCCAGTCATAATGATTTTTTACCGTACTTCCAAGCATATATTGGTCTCCCGAGTAATATATTGTCTCTATTAAAGAACTAATACTTACTGTGATTAATTTGAGGGCTTCTCTTCTTTTCACCTTCTCAGCTCCGGGTTGAGGATCGTTAGCTTTTTGTAGACAGTATTTTTTGCTAACTAAAACCTCAATTCATATTCAGCGGTGACGCGATTGTCTCCTTGAAAATTACTGGAACTTCTGAGTAAAAGTTTATCGCTCAATCGATAGCGCACAGTAAATTCTGTCGGTTGATTTGCTGACAAAACTCGAATGATTGACGCTGAAATATTGCGCGTGATGTCAAACCCAACTTCTAAACCTAAACCGAGAGAACCCGCACCTGAACTGGAACTAGCACTTTGTGCTTCGTTGCCTCTAATTCGAGTGGGAAATAAGCGAAATTCGCTCAATCCTGTGGCGTTGGTAATCGCAGATTGAAGGTTGTTCAATAAACCAGCACCCGCTAAATTTGCGATCGCCAGTGTACTATCTCCCTGTCCCAAAGTCTGCACGAAACTGCCGCCCAATAGGGCTACAATCTCTGTTTCCGATCGACTCGGAGAACTCCTTAACTCCAGACTTTCCGCCAACTGAGAAGCCCTTCCCTGCACTAACGCTTGAACTCGGACACTCCGCACATTGCCGAAACTTGTCGGTTCGTCTGCTATTTCAGAGGCTACAGATGCGCCGGGAGTGCGGAACCGCGTTACCTCCTGCACCGAAGTTGCTAATCTCACATCCAGCGTCGGATCGAGTCCTTGTGTTGGTATAAAGGTAGCAGTCTGCGCGTATCCTCGATCGAGTCTAAACTGCGTTGTAAACAAATTCACCGACCCGGAAGTCAACCGAATCGTACCCTCCGGGCGAAGGTCATCTAAAGTTCCATTCACCGTCAAGCCCCCAGTCGCCTGAAAACTCAATATCGGCGCACTCGTTACCCGAATTCCCCGGCCCAAATTCAGCCGCAAATCGTTCAATCCAACTTCAAAGGAAGGGGAAGGGGAAGGGGAAGGGGAAGTCGCAGCAGAAGGGGAATCAGAAACCTCAGTCGCAGGGGAAGCAGAAGATGTGGAATCAGAATCAGAAGCAGAAGAGGAAGAAGCTAACTCAGTTCTGCCGCCGCCGGGACTTCGGAGAAATACTTCACCGTTGTACAGTTCAATATTACCGCTCAACTGCGGACGCCTAGCCGTGCCCCTTGCCTGCACTTGACCGACTACGCCGCCACTGTACAATCCTCTGAGGTTCACTGCCAACTTGTCTAAATTTACAGCCAAAGGATTATCCGCATCGACATCGCCCTCCGCAAACGGCACAGACAACGGAATCACGCCCTGGGCGACAACTTCTCCCTGACTCAACTGTCCCCGAATTCCTTCTACCCGAATACGATCGCCCTCAAAGCGCACCGTCCCAGTTAGCCCTGTCAGCGGTTCTGGGAAGGCTTGCGCGCGGACGGTTGCATTTTCAAAATTCGCAATTCCTTGCGCTACAGGATCTTGCAGCGTCCCTCCCACGCGAATTTGCACCTGTCCCTGGCCGCTGACCCACGCAACTTGCGGAGTCAATACATTAATAATTGCCAAACCTTCATTTTGCAAATTCGCCCTCAAATCGATTTGATCGCTGTCAGGTTTCACGGCTGCAAACGGCAACTCAAAAGGCAAACTTCCTTGCACCTCAATCGGTTCGGTTTGAGTTACCAAAGCGCTGCCGCCAAAATTCAGGCGGGCATTGCTATAACTGAAACTGCCGTCGGCTTGTTTAATCGGTTCTCCGTTTAGCGTGCCCTCAAGCAAACTCAATTCTCCGGTGGCTTGCGGGTTTTCCAAACTGCCGGCTAAATTCGCCCGCAAATTCAAATTTCCTGTGACATCCACAAAAGGCAATTCCACCAGTTTGGCTAACTCTTCCACCGGCACATTTTCTACCCGCAACTGCCCGGATTGAGCTTTTTGGCCGAGTTGTCCAGAAAAGCCGATCGCACTTTTTCCCGATCGAATTTCCAAAGGCAAAACAGTTAAGATTCCGTCCTGAAAACTGCCTTCAAGGCTGAACGTTTCAGCAACATATTCTCCCCACTGCCAGTTATCACCTTTCACGTTAAATTGAGCTTGCACACCCGTTTGCAAAGAACCGGCGACAGCAATTTCCGCCCCAAAAGTGCCCTGCAATTGGGATAAAGGAGGCAATTTTTCTGATGCTTCCACTGCTTGCTGCTGCTGCAAAAGTATTTCAATTTCTGCCAAACGGCGCAACTGTTCGATTAGCGGCGCTTCGGGTTCTCCCACTGCTACAGTTTGCACGTCGCCACTGTCACCGTAAACGGGAGGTTTTATACCTCTAGCCAAGTCCCCTAAATTGAAATATTGCAAAGCGGTTAAAACCTGCTGCAAATTGCCTTGCTGGACGTTAACTTTTCCGGCAAATTGCGGATTTGCGCCTGTTTGAACATTGCCGGAAATTAAGTATTGACCGCTGCCTTGGCGGAATATGCCATTTGTGAGAGTGGCGCTGCCGTTAGCGTAACTGAATTCGGCTTGGAAACTGTCACCTTTAATGTAGCCGATCGCCGGTTGGGCGATCGCAATTTGTCCGCTTGCTTGCAAAGTCGCCGGATTTAACGGCATCTTCCAACCGGGCACATTTACTTGTCCCGAAACCGTACCAGTTATCGGCCCCAAACCGGCCTCTTTACCGGGTGATAGATTCAAAGCAGCGAGGGGAAAATCGCTTAAATTAACTCGCAAAGTTTCTCCCTCGGTTTGGCCGCTAGCCACAGATTCCCCGCGTTGAAGTAAGAAAGATGTCGGCAGAAAAGATTGATTTAAAGCTACTTGAATTTTGTCGCTGGCGCCGGCCAAACGCAAATCTACACTTTTCCCAGCATCCGCATTCACACTCCCCGCCAGTACCGGATCAAAAGCGATTTGATTTACTGCTAAATCCCGCACTTCCACGTCGCCAACTAAGCTGAGGGCGCTGAGGGTTCCGGTGAGGCTGCCGGTAAAATCTACATTGCCGCGCAGGGGAAGATTATTCTCTGAAGGATTTTTGAGACCAATTGGTCTCAAAAATGCTAGTTGTTCTGCTGGTAAAGCTTCCAGATTAAAGTTGGCAAGTTTGACATCCAAATCTAAGTTGGAAATTGAGGGCACTCGTTTACCTTCGAGTTCGACGTTAACAAAGCCGTTTGCTGTCAAACCGGGAGTTGTGGCGTTCTCAATTTCCACCCGTTTGCCGTCCCAATTAAATACTGCCTCAAAAGGTTGTTTCAAAAACGGCAATTCCGAGATGCGGAAACTGCCACCGGCGCGAACATTTTGTAGGGGCGGTGCCCCCGTGCCCGCCGCAATCGGGCCGGATAAATTGATATTGCCGTTAAACAGTCCTGCAAGCTGGGGGAGATTTTGGGCACCAGATACTACATCTCCGGTTTGCAAGCTTTGTCGCTGCGACTCAAAGGCTTGCTGGAAGCGACTTAGAGCAATTTGCTCGCCCTGTATTGACGCGCGCCAATTCCCCGATGCGGCGCGGCCTTTAGCATTGACAATTCCTCCGCCGTTGGCGAGTCGAATTTGTCCGTCGCCGTTGGCGGTGATGCCCTTGGCGGTTAGATTATCTACTGTTCCCAAAATGCGGACTTGGCCGTCGAGGGTTCCGTTAATTTCTGGCGGTAAATCCGCTGTCAGCAAACCTGTTTGTTTGAGGGTTTGTTCTAAATTACTGACGGCAATTCCGTTGGTTTCCAGCAATGCTTGCAAGTTGCCGTTTTCCAATTTTGCCGTAGTATCGATCGCCCCGAGTCGATCGACCAAAATCACTCCTTCTCCGCTAGCACTAATTCCCTTAGCTGTCAAGTTATCCAAACTACCCGCTGCTTGGAATTCGCCATTAACTCGGCCGTCAATCGATTTTAGATTTTGGATTTTGGATTTTAGATTGTTGATGTTGGCAGTTTGCTGACTTCCGGGATTAAATGCTGAAGCTACATCTAAAATAGGTATTCCCAAATCTAGTGCTAAGCGGCTGAGAATAACTCGATCGGCATCGGCGAAAGCTTGCCAGCGTCTGTCTTCTAATTTACCTCTAAAAGCAACAGCACCGTCGGCAATATTGAGTTGGCCGCTGCTGTTGACAGAAATATCGGCGGCGGTTGAATTATCAAGATTGCCGCTGGCTTGAATTTGATTGGATATTTGTCCGTCAATCGATTTTAGATTTTGGATTTTGGATTTTAGATTGTTGATATTGGCGACTGTTTGGGGATTGTCAGCAGTGAAAGCTAAGCCAACATCTAAAATCGGCAATCCTAAATCTACCAAGCGGCTGATGGAAGTGCGATCGGTTTCTGCTGTTCCCTGCCAGTTTCCGGCTACCAATTCTCCTTTAAAAATAACATCACTGCCGGCAAGATTGAGTCTGCCGCTGCCGATGGCATTGATGCTGCTAGCCGTCAAATTGTCAAGACTTCCCGATGCTGTAATTTGACTCGATAGCAGTCCGTCAATCGATTTTAGATTTTGGATTTTGGATTTGAGATTGTTGAGATTGGCTGATTGCTGATTTTCGGGATTGAATGCTGAAGCCACATCTAAAATCGGCAGTGTCAAATCTACCAAGCGACTGATGGAAGTGCGATCGGTTTCTGCTGTTGCTTGCCAGTTTCCCGCTACCAATTCTCCGTTTAAATTCACATTGCTGTCGGCAAAATTGAGCCTACCGTTGCCAGTAACATTGATTCCGCCCGCAGTCAAATCGTCAACCTTTCCCGCAACTTGAAATTCACCTGCTAGCTGTCCGCCTAACGATTTTATATTTTCGATTTTGGATTTTAGATTGTCTAGATTTGCGGTCGTTTCCCGTGTTAAAAACGGCAAGCCAATATCAATCAATTGATTGACAGCTACTTTTTCTGTGTTGCCAAAAACTTGCCAACGACCAGATTCTAGTTCGCCATTAACATCAACAATACTGTCAGCAATATTCAGCGTTCCTTTGCCCGTCGCAGCGATCGCATTTAAACTCAAATCGTCCAGAGTTCCTGCTGCTTCGACGGTTCCGCTGAACAAACCCGCTAGTTCAGGAGGCAAATTAAGGTCTGGCAGGGCTTGCTGCAAAATGTTGAGATCCACGCGATCGCCCTCGATCATAGCTTGCCATTGACGGTCTTTTAGCGCAGCATCCACGTTAACAGAAGCGTCGCCAATTTTCACAACCGTATTTTGCAAATCCGCCGAATTTCCTCCGGCTCGAATTTCGCCCGCAGCGGGGAAAGTCCCTTGCGGTGCTTGCCATTGAACTCTAGCTTGAATGTTGTCTAACGGGCCGAAAATTTGAGCTTTTGCGGACACACTGCCAATTGTAACAGTACCAGGAATCGGGAGAGCGTAAACTTGGGCGAGATTATCTGCGGGCAAGTTTTCAGCTTGCAAGTCAAACACCAAACCAGATGGAGAATTCTTACTTTTTAAAGCAATATCAACTTGACCTTTGCCGCCAAGTTTACCCCCCGCCGCCGGCACTACCAAAATATCGCTCAAAGTCAAAGCTAAAGAGGAAAAAGGGCGAATAGAAGATTTAGGATTGGGATTTGGGGTTTGAGCCATTCTCCCGCGTTCCAATTTGAAATTAGTGCTAATATTGTTTAATTGCAGTCGATCGACCGTAGCAGGTTTTGTCGAGGCGATCGTACCTGTGAGCACCGGCAGATCAACGGTTCCAGTTAGCTTGGCATCCGCCTTCACCTCCCCGGCAAAAGCAACGGGCAATACTACTTTCTTTCCTAACTCTGTCTCCACCGCACTGACAACACTTGCAAAAGCGACTGGTTGCACGCTAGTTGTCAGATTGAAGCTAGCGTTCTCCAAATTAAAATTAGTTCCAGTTGCAACTGTTCCTGCTATTCTCAGCGGAATTAGACCGTAATTAGCCGCCAGACTATCGACAATAAAATTAGTTCCCTGAAACCGCAACTGACCGCTGCTATTTTGTATGATTTGTTTCAGTGGAGCAATACTCGCTTGCACTCCTCCAAAACTAGCCGTTCCGGTAATTCCCGATACTTTATTCTCTCGCACTTGCACGGTCAAATTGCCATTAGCAAGACCTCTTTGTAAAGAAATGCTGGAAAGTCTTAGCAAGCGAGCGAGGTCGGGCAAAGGCAAATTTTGACCTTGTAACTGCAGGTTAGTTAGAGCTGCAGGTAACATAGAATCAGCTTTAAGTATAAAATTATCGCTGTTAGTAAACTGACCGTTTACTTCGTATAGAACGCGCTGATTTTGGTCGCGAAATAGAGCACTGCCATTTTTCAGATTTACAGAAATAGGAGCCGAAGTTGTCTGTCCGAGTGCGGGACGCGGCACCAAAACTGCGGCGGCATTTTCAGCTCTAATTGCTTCAACTTCAGTTTTAAATAAACCCGGAGATTTCCGCTCTGCTGTGGGAAGATTAACCCAGCGGCCTTTAGCATCCTGTTCGATATAAGCGTTGGGTTTAACTAAGGTAATATCTAATTTGAGAGTGCGGGTGAACAGCAGTTGCAAAACCGAAAACTGCACTTTAACTGCTTCTGTAGAAACGTTATCGGGATCGGTAGGAGTTGCAGGTAAAGTCGATCGGCCAAACCGCAAACTTGTCAGAGAAAATCCCTCCAAACGTCCGAGTTGCACGGGCCGCTTCAGCAACTGACTGACTTCAGTTTCCACCAAAGGAGCTAACTTTTCCCGCACCCACTGGTATCCTACCGCCGCGCCAACCAAGGCGAGAATGCCCAATCCCGTACCGCTAAGCAGCAGCAGACGCCACCAGCGGCGGTGGGGACGGGGTGCGAGTTGATTTTTGTTATCGTCCGAGTTAGTCATGGGTGTTTCTCAGAAATCAGAGAATTCAGGAATTAAGGGAATCAGCCGATTTTAGACAGGTATAATTTCTGCGATCCGCCAGCGTGGCTTCTGCCTTTGGTAGACTCACAAGTGAGATCGGAAGTGCCGATCGGGCGTAAGCGTTGCCCGCCCCTACGGGGGCTACGCCAACGCAGAGGATCGAATTTCAAGATTCACGTCCCACTCCGGGGCAGAGTCCAATAACCTTTACTAAACTTAATCAAAACACGCAACACCACCTAATACCAAGTCCTCCAACTCCCCTAAATCCTCTCGATCCCGCTAGTGCAGGCTCGGTGGTCAATCTAAAATCTAAAATCTAAAATCTAAAATCTAAACACGTCCCCCTCCAGGGTAGACTCCAGAAACCTTTACCGAACTTAATCAAAACACGCAACACCACCTAAAACCGACAGTCAATCTAAAATCTAAAATCTAAAATCTAAAATCGCACGATCGCTCCTAAGATAAAAAAACGGTGGTTAAGAAGGTCTTTAAAACTTATGCGAGTGTTCGTCTTACTCTTCAATGCCCGCACCGAGAATGAGGGAATTCATACCATTCAACTCGGCGATCGCAACAAAGTTCTGATGTTTGAGTCAGAAGACGACGCCACCCGCTTTGGCGTGATGTTGGAAGCTCAGGATTTCCCAGAGCCCACTGTCGAGGCGATCGACGATGAGGAAATTAAGGAGTTCTGCGATAGTGTTGATTATGATTGGGAACTGGTGCCGGCGGGCGCGCTGGCGATCCCGCCAGAAGACAATGTAACACAGACTCAGTGGCAGCCGGAGCAGGAGCCGGAGTCGGAGCCGGATTCTGACGTTTCCCAAAACGAACTGGATTCTATTCGCCGCCGACTCGAAGGACTTTTGTAATAAGAAGGAAGTTCGGCAACGGATTCGCTTTCTTCGGATGTAACGGATGGATGTTGAGGTTCGAGGGAAAAAGGAAGAAAGAAGAGGGAAGAAGGATAAATTTGATATCTTCCAGCGCGATCAATCAAGGGCTCCATTTGTAGATACAGGGTTCCAGGCTGAACCTGTGACTCTGTATGTCTCCGGACTTCGCTTGAATGCCGACAACTGACAATTAACAACTGAGAAAAAATGAAGAATTTGGAAGAACGGGGGCATCTGCTGACGGAACAGGTGAATGCCAACAGCGAGAATTTAGACCAACTCAGTTCGATCGAATTAGTGGACTTGTTCAACCGGGAAGACGCCCAAACCTTAAGCGCGATCGCCCGCGCCCGCGAACAGTTAGCCCATGCGATCGACATTGCAGCCGAGTCTCTACGTCAAGGAGGCCGCCTGTTTTACGTCGGTGCGGGTACTTCCGGGCGTTTGGGGGTGCTGGATGCGGCCGAGTGTCCCCCCACCTTCTGCACGCCGCCAGAACTCGTACAGGGCATAATTGCCGGGGGTGCGGGGGCTTTGGTGCGGAGTTCGGAGGATTTGGAGGATCGGGCTGAGGATGGGGCTGAGGCGATCGCCCACCGTCACATTACCAACTTAGATGTAGTTGTCGGGATTACGGCTGGGGGTACGACGCCGTTTGTCGCGGGCGCTTTGCAGGCGGCACGCCAGCGGGGGGCGAAAACTGTGTTTATGGCCTGCGTACCCGTCGAACAAGTGAATTTTGAGGCTGATGTTGATATTCGGTTGTTGGTTGGCCCGGAGGTAGTGGCGGGATCGACGCGCTTGAAAGCCGGTACAGTCACAAAAATGGCTTTAAATATCATTTCGACTGGGGTAATGGTGAAGCTGGGGAAGGTTTACGGCAATCGGATGGTTGATGTGGCGGTTACTAATAAGAAATTGCGCGATCGGGCTGTGCGGATGTTGCAAGATTTGACTGATTTGAACCGGGATGAGGCGGGTTTTCTGCTCGAAAAAAGTGGCAAGTCTGTAAAATTAGCTTTGATGATGCACTGGACTAATTTGGAGAAGGAAGAGTGCGATCGCATTTTGGGGGAGTTTCAAGGGAATTTGCGATCGGCAGTAGCATCAATTAGTCAGTAGTCAGCAGTCAGCAGTCAACAGTCATTAGTCATTAACAACTGCCAACTGCCAACTGTCAACTTTCAACTGTCATTTGCGATATCGATGCAAAAAATTGTGAAATCTCTTCAGTGGATCTGATGTGATAAACACTTTTGGTATTTTGGGCGCGATCGACATACTCGCGATATCTGGGAGTCAAATACTTGTGACACAACCAAAGAACGCGGTAACTATTAATTGAACTCTTCAAGATCGGACTCTTGTCAGGCCAGCCTTCTGGTAGCCTAAAGCTACCTGTAATCAGCCGTTTAGTCACCCACCAGAAATGCACGTATAGGGGCAGATCGACAAAAACCAGACTATCCGCCTCGTTGAGTCGAAGCCAGACGGTTTCCATACAACCAAAACCGTCTATAATCCATCGGTCAGTAGCCAAAATTTTCTCATGGATACGCTTATATTCTTCGTTTGGAACCTCAGCGCCCCCAGATTTATATTGAATCTTATCCAAGGGGTAAAGTGGCAAACCAGTGATTTCTGATAATCTCTTGCTGAGAGTTGATTTACCGCCTCCAGCGTTGCCAAACACCGCTACTTTTTTCATAGTTATCCCTCTTATGAATGATGCAGTTTGTAGCAATACTTGATATTATTACTATAATAATCAATCTATCAAAATAGCCCCCTTGATTATCCTCTCCAAATTCAACGTAAAGCGCTCTTGTTTTTAGATTCCCGACTTCTTGGAGGAGTCGGGAATCTGGATATGATGTTTTTTAGGCGTTGACAAAAACAGAAGATGTAAGCTGACTTTCACTTACACCCTGCACGATGCCCAGATAACTGGTACCCGACTTAATCGCCGTAGATGCGACGCTTGCACCTCCATCCAACTGCAAACTCACAGCTTCAAAAGTCAAGTTTGCAAATCCGATACCGTCAGTCAAACCAATTTTATCCCCAGCCCCAAAATCGACGATCACATCCGCCCCAATTAAAGTAGCCGAAGCAGACAAACCTCCGGCTAAAATAAACGTATCATTTCCGCCGCCGCCCGTCAGCATATCTTGCCCGCGATCGCCCGCCAACAACTCGTCGCCGTTACCGCCAATCAAGACATCATCTTCTTTTCCGCCACGGATAGTATTGTTACCGTCAGATCCAATTAGTCGATCGTTATCATTGTTGCCGCTGATAAAATCATTGCCAACACCGCCATCAATTAAATCGGATTCTTTGCCGCCGGATAAGCTGTCATTGCCTCCTGCGCCATTAATTGTATCCGCACCTTGCATTCCATTAATGCTATCAACACCTTCTCCCCCGGTGATATTATCTTTGCCGGAAAGGGCAAAAATTGGCAATCCCGCAGCATTTGCTGGTATTTGAGTATCGGCACTATCTGATAGGAAATAATTGCCGCCACTGGCTGTATTTTTGGGTGCTTGTGTCGGGCTGCCGTCCCCTGTAGCATTGGGTATTGGCGAAGTAATAGATATAGTGTTGGGTGTGGGAGTAGGTGTGGGAGTAGGTGTGGGAGTAGGTGCGGGATTGACACTACCGTCAAGAGAAGTCGCAAAAACTTGCGTCCAATAGTGATTCCAATTTTCTGTGCCAGTATCATCGGCTAAGAAATAGTAACCGATGCCAATTTCTTTGAGATTCGGGTTAAGAATGTTAGCCCGGTGGCCGCTGCTGTTCATCCACGATGATACAACTTGTTCGGGTGTAGAAGAACCCGCAGCAATGTTTTCTGCGGCCGCTGAGAATTGATAGCCCGTTGCAGAAATCCGACTTCCTAATGACGAACCATCTTTTCCGGTATGGGAAAAGAAGTCTTGCAGTGCCATGTTTTGGCTGTGATTTCCCGCCGCATTTAGTAACTGAGTATTTAAGGTTAGCGGGGACAAACCTAATTTGCTGCGTTCGATGTTGGTAAGTTCTAAAACTCTGTTAATAAAGTTTTGATTGGTGGTTGAAGTTGGTGCAACTTGAGAGACCGATCGCTCTCCTATTAAAATGTCAGAGGACTGATAACCGGAATTTTGTAGTTGTTCAAGCATGGGGACGTTCAAGAGTTTTAAGAGTTTTTTTTGCTGGTAGATGACTTACCCTCTTAACGATAGTTTCCCCGATCGCTAGCTGGCCCGGCACAATTGAATAATTGTGTTAATCCCTGCCGCTGCTGTATTTATTTTGATTATAGCTGTTCTCAAAGTGGGGATGTCAAGAGGCTGGCTCTGATTGGAAAAGGGAAGAGTACGCTCGATTTGAAGGAGAGTTTCACAAGAATTTGCGATCGCCTGTGGCATCAATACAATTTTAGATTTTAGATTTTAGATTTTAGATTTTTCCTGATTAGTATGGTTTACGCGGCGCACCCAGCCCGCTGGCTGGCTGGCTAGAAACCCGGTTTCTACGATTTTTGCAGAGAGGAACGACAAATATAGGAAGAAACCGGGTTTCTGAATTATGTGTGCGATCGCAAACTAAGTTTTTAGTAGAATCCTCACAAAAAATTCTAAATTAATTCACAATTCACAACCGCGCAGGGTTGTTCCGGATCGCAAAAGCAATCTCAAGATTTCAAACTATTTTCTTGTCCGACTTTAGCCTCCTGAGCAACTTGATCAACCTCATCTTTGGCGAGAATTTCCAAAGCTGTCTGTGCTTCTGCACCGCCCAACCGCCCCAAAGCTTGGGCGACTCTGTAACGGATCTGCCAATCTGCATTGGAAGCGTAGGGAAGCAGCAGCGGCAGCGCCCGTTTATCTCCCAATTCACCTAATGCACTAATGGCAATGGTTTGGATCAATTCGTTTTCAGAAGTCAGGGCATTTTCTAACATCGGAAAGGCTTTGGGATCTCCCATTTCTCCCAAAGCCGCGACGATGCTTAGTTGCACCAGCCATTCAGAGGTACTGCTATAAACTTGCTGCAAATCTTCTAAAGCATCGGTTAATTTCAATGCGCCCAAAGCATCGGCTGCTGCTGCTTGCACGTCGGGTTCGGGGTCGTTGTTCAGGCTGTTTCGCAGTACCTCTAAAGCGTTCGGCAGATTCTGCGTACCGAGGGTTGATAATTGGCTGACTGCTGCGTAGCGAACCCGGACGTTTTTGTCGCCGATCGCAATTTGAATCAGTTTATAGGCGATCGCGGGTTCTAGTTGCCGCAGTTGGTTGACTGCTCGCAGTCTTTCGCCAAAATCCTCGGAATTCAGCAATTGTTCGACAGACTCAGGGGTAATGCTCATCGGATTTTAGATTTTAGATTTTAGATTTTAGATTTGGTAATTGGTAATTGCCAAAAGCAAGCGAGATTTAAGGAGTGATCGACTCATTTTCTGATACACTCCTGGAACTGCAACAGTTAATTTAAGATTCGGCAGCCATCGAGCGAATAATATCTCCCCTAGTGAGGATGCCGATTACTTTGCCAGCCGAATCGACCACCGGCAATCGGTGGATACTGCGATCGTGCATCAGTTTGGCAGCTTCTTGGACAGATTTGTCGGGCCCGATGGTAACTGGCTCTGTACTCATGGCTTCTCCTACTGTTTGTCCTAAAGCCTTGTGGAGTTCTCGCTCGTAACGAGAGGGATTTTCCAAATAAATTACGCTGTCGAGCACCATTATGTAAGCGGGGGGAGTTACGCCGGTTTCCCGCCACATCAAGTCGGTTTCGGAGATGACTCCTACCAACAAGTCATTCTCATCTACGACGGGAAGACCGCTAATGCGTCGTTCGGCTAAAATTTTAATCGCTTCGTTCAAGGGCATTTCGGGTCGCGCCAAAATCGGCTCGCGGCTCATTACATCGGCTACTGTTTTTGGCATGATTAGGGGTTGATTGAGTTGTTGCTCTAAATCGATCATATAGGGAAAGGGCGGCACAGACTGAAGAAAGGCAGCTCTGCTGAAGGGATTCGTTAGAAAGTAGAAGGAAGGAAAAAGCTTGAATGCCAGAATTTTGCTGTTTTTTTCGATCGCACTATAAAATTCTGCCCTTTGCCGGACTCCGGCGAGCGATGGGTCTGACCAAAATTAATGGGATTCAAGCCCCGTCCTTCTAGGACGGCTTTTTCTTGGTTTTCAAATTCCTAATTAACTCTCTAAGAACATCAGACTTAGTTCTGCCAACCGCCACACAATATTTTTCAAGTATCTCTAATTCAAAGTCTTCGAGCCTAAAATCTAATCGTTTTTTCATGAGTTTGTACGGATATATGGTGTACAATACTAGCATGAAATCACGCTACCAGTACCGAATTTATCCATCCGAGCAACAACGCAAAGACCTGGCAAGGCTCTTTGGTTGTGTGAGAGTCGTATGGAACGACGCTCTGGCACTGTGTAAGAAATCGGAGAAACTACCTAGCAATGGAGATTTGCAAAAAATATGCATTACTCAAGCCAAAAAGACCCAAGAGCGTGAGTGGTTGAGCGAGGTTTCTAATATCCCATTACAGCAATCTATTGCTGATTTAGGTGTAGCTTGGAACAACTTTTTCGCATCTATTAAGGGAAAAAGAAAAGGCAAAAAGGTTAATCCCCCTAAATTTAAGCAGCGGACAAACAGACAGTCAGCCCGTTTCCGAAAAGGGGGATTTAGCATCAAAGCTGCCAAGGTTTTCTTAGCCAAAATTGGGTGTATTAAGACTAAATGGTCGCGACCTCTGCCGTCTGAACCAAGTTCAGTCACCGTTATTAAAGACACCGCAGGGCGCTACTTCCTTAGTTTTGTTGTTGAGGTGCAGCCCGAAACCAAGCTAGCTTCTAACCCAGCAGTGGGTATTGATTTGGGCATAAAAATTTTTGCGGCGCTCAGCACGGGAGAGCGAGTGGCAAGCCCCAGCTACTCAAAGTTAGACCGTAAAATTCGACGCTCTCAACGCAAGTTATCACGACGCTCTAAAACATCAAAGCGGCGTGAACGGATGCGATTGAAGGTGGCGAAACTCAAAGCAAAACTGCGAGATATCCGCAAGGACTTTCTGCATAAACTATCGACTAAGGTGATAAACGAGAACCAAGTTATCGCCCTAGAAGATTTAAACGTCTCCGGACTCCTGAAGAACCGCAAATTATCCAGAGCAATCAGCTCCGCTGGATGGCGGGAATTCAGAACAATGTGTGAGTCTAAGTCGGAGAAAGTTGGACGTGAGGCAAGTTGTCATCAGCAGATGGGAACCAACCAGCCAAGTTTGTTCGGATTGTGGTTACCGCTGGGGCAAGTTAGACCTTTCGGTGAGAGAAATTGTCTGTATGAATTGCGGCACTCTTCACGACAGAGACGACAACGCCTCAAAAAATATAGAACAAGTCGGGGTAGGGCATATCCACGACTCAAAATGGGCAGGGAGGGAGTGTAAGACCTCAATTGAGGCAGTTCCCGATGAACTGTCAACCCGTCTAAAGTACGAACAGTTAACTCTGTTCGACTGGTAGGGAATCACCGCGCCTTCAGGCCGGTGAGGATGTCAAAAGATTGTTAAGATATATTAAAGAGCGGATAAATCCTTACCAATGCCAGAATCTCCAGCCACAGAACCAGACTCCCAACCAGAAGCGCGCTGTGTATTGGTTTGCCAGTATCAATCTTGCCTGAAAAATGGTTCAGCAGCAGTGCTAGCTGCTTTTGAAGCTCAACAAGTTGCAGGGGTGAAAGTGGAGGCCTGTAGTTGTCAGGGACAGTGCACCACTGGCCCGACTGTGCGAGTTACCCCAGACGAAATTTGGTATTGTCGAGTTAAACCGAGTGATGTACCGTTGATTGTGGAAGAGCACCTCAAAGGGGGAAAACCTGTAGAGGCGCTGTTCAATCCGAGAATTCATGCGCGTTATTATTATTAATATTGACTTGATTCGGGAGAAATTTTAATACCAAATCCAAATTCTGTACCCCTCCAAATTATTCTGGTAATAAGCTG
Organism: Microcoleus sp. T3_B1; assembly: GCF_036700445.1. NCBI lineage: Bacteria > Bacillati > Cyanobacteriota > Cyanophyceae > Oscillatoriales > Microcoleaceae > Microcoleus > Microcoleus sp. T3_B1. The sequence continues at coordinate 58,409 of NZ_JAUBOX010000019.1, read as the reverse complement.
CTAGGCAGCTAAACCCGACAAAGTGAATCAGAGAAAATTTGGCTCCAGCTAATTAGGTTAGAATGACAGTAACTTCTACAACTTATGCAATTTGTTGCTACACATAGCACGCGATATCTTGAGAGACACGACTTGACATCATTGGTGTCCACTTAAGTCGAAGACTGCCTGGGACTGTTCTATTCTTTCACTTAACGGAGGTGTGAACATACTTTTTGACCGCTACTCTGAGGTAAAAACCCTCTGACTGTCAGGCAGAGAGAGGGTCGCAACTATCTACGCCTTAAAAGAGGTCGTGTTTGCCTTTATTCGCATCTAGCTCAATTCGTGCTGGACAATAGGCTGCTGGAACGTTGCAATAGCGACATTCCCAGTGACTCGGCGCTTGAGGTGGAGGAGTTGATCCACTAATTATGGCAACAGTTTGGAGGAAGAAATCCTTGAATTTAGTGTCAACATCTAATGGAGGAATTTCTACTATTTCATCGGGATACACGAGCCGCCCCGCAGGAGTCTGACCTTGGCAGAGAAGTTTGCCTTTTGGCGAGAGAGGAAACAGCAGCATATAAATCAGCACTTGATACTTGTGTGCAATTTTCTGCTTGCCGGATTTACAATCTTCTATGATGATCTGACCAAAATCATTCACTACAATGTCCGGCTTGCCACCGATGTCGCAAGTCTTGCCGTTAATTGTGAAGGAATTGTCATCCTCAACATAGACAGCAGACCCTTGGGCTTGATGTTGCATTTTCTGTTGGATTACCATCTTGTCATGGGCAGAGGAGTCAAAATCACTGGGTAGTTTGGGGAACTGGTAGTTAGCCAACGACCATGCTGTGAACTGGCACTGCTTTTCTTGAGCCATTAAGCCAGAAAGCCAAGTCACCCAGATATAGGGTTTTGAACGTTTTTTAGCAGCGGGTTGAGTCGTTCTGGTTTCCTTGGGGAGTTTGGTAGATGTTGATTTGCGAGTCGTCTTAGGTTTTTGATTGGAAGAAATTGAGAAAGCTTGTCCTGATTCTTCGGGAAAAAGGGAAAGTTGTATGTTCATATTTTTTTATGTGAAATCTACTTTTTTGGTAGATGATTGACTGCTGAATCTAGATTAATCAAGAAAACCTGTCAATTAAATAAGTTTAAAATAGAGAAGAAATAGAATTTAATAGAGTTTTTGGTCAAAACCGAATTTACGTCGAAATTAGAAGAATGAATTGCTATGCTAAGATGACTGGCAATAACTTAATATAATCTCCCTATTGCGGGTGTGATATGGACTCCCAGGATGACTCACAACAATTAAAGCTTATGTTTCTAGATAAACTGGCTAACCACTACGGTTTTTTTGGGAAGCAGCGAGATGTTTTCTTAAGTCGTTTTGATCAGAACAATGCGAATAAGAAGCGTAAGGCACTTGCAGAATATCTGTGGAAAAACGAGGAGATTGTCAATCAGGAACAGACTTTCCAAGATCACTTGACTGCTGTATGCGATGTGCTGTCTATAAATGGCTGTCCTATTGTAAAACCAACTGGTCGAGGTCAGCCCCGCAAAGGTGAAAGCCCTTGGGAGCAAGCATTCAAGTGGTTGTGGGAAAAACAGTTTCCTGAGTGGCTTCAAAAACAAAGGTCTAATGATTCAAGCGTTGGTACAACCGCTCTTATCGCGGCAGAAATGGACGACTGGCGCAGACAGTTTCGATCACTGATTGACATTAAGACAGAAGGTTTCGTAGGTCGTAAATACGTTTTCGATAAGATTGAGGATTTCCTGAGCAACAAGCCCAACGGTTATTTCACCATCGAAGGCGACCCCGGCTTGGGTAAAAGTACAATACTCGCCGAGTACGTCCGACGACATGAATGCGTAGCCCATTTCAACGATCGCCTGGGAAGAATCAATTGCACTAGCCAATTCCTAGAGAGTGTTTGCACGCAACTGATCGCCAAATACCGCTTGCCCTACTCGGAGTTGCCGCCAGATGCCAATCAAAACAAGGCTTTCTTGGAAAAATTACTGTCTGAAGTCAGCGAACAACTCAAGCCGGGAGAACGACTGGTAATTGTTGTCGATGCGCTGGATGAGGTTGACTTGGAGAGCCAGGACAAAAGTGCCAACATCCTATACCTGCCCCGCTACTTGCCCAAGAATGTTTACTTCGTGATTTCACGGCGGCGGGGGGTCGATATTCTCTTTGTGGTGGATACGCCGAAGTACCTGTTTGACCTGATGGCAAAGGAATACGCTGACCGTAGCTTACAAGATGTCCAGACCTATATTCGGCAGCACGTTAATGAGCATGAGCGACTGCGCCAGTGGATTCAGGCTAACAGCTTGACAGTCGAAGATTTCATTACCCAACTAGCCGACAAGAGCGAAAACAACTTTATGTATCTGCGCTGCGTGCTAGTAGAAATTGAGGATGGGATTTACCAAGATGGAAGCATTGAAAGCTTACCCCAAGGTCTAGAAAATTATTACAAAGATCATTGGCGACTCATGGGCATGACCACCGACCCGCCACCGATCGCCAAGTTCAGAATTGTTTACATCCTATCAGAAACTTCCGAGCTTATCCCAGATAAAGACATTGTTCAAATCATCAAATATACGGGAGAACAAGAGGCCGAATTTAACGTGCAATACGTACTTAAGGGATGGAAACAGTTTTTACACAGCCCAATCATGTACGGACAAACCTTTTACAGGTTTTATCACCATAGTTACCGTCGGTTTATTGAAAACCGCGAGGATGTAAAGGCAGCAGGGATAACAATTGAGAACATAAAAACTCTGATGGCAGATAGTAACTGGCAGGAGTTGTACGGCGATGGGTAAGTTAGCAGAACGCTTAAAGCAACTACCGCAAGGTAGCCGGGTTTATAAATTGAAGGCTCTACCAAAGCTCCTGGCAGACGCTGTACAAGTAGATCGGCTGTACATCCTCCTAACAGATTTTGATTTCATTGAAGCTAAGATTTCTGAATTAGGGCCACAACCACTGATTGAGGATTATGACTTGGCTTTCACTCCCGATATCTTAAATGCTGGAGAGTGGGTTAAGAGTGAGGGTAACAATTTGAGATTGATTCAAGGCGCATTGCGGTTATCCGCGCACGTTTTGGATCAGGATAAAATGCAACTAGCAGGACAATTGTTAGGGCGTTTGATGGCTTTTGAGGAGCCAGAGATTAAGGGACTTCTGGAACAGGCCAAGCAGTGTAAAGCAGCTCCCTGGTTGCATCCACTGACATCTAACTTAACACCACCTAATGGAGCATTACTGCGTACCCTGATTGGGCATACCGGGGATGTAGATGCAATTGCCATTACGCCCAATGGACATCAGGTAGTCTGCGCTTCATCTGATAACACCCTAAAAGTTTGGGATTTGCAAAGTGGGGAAGAACTACGTACTCTCACCGGGCATACCAGCTTAGTACGGTCAGTCGCTATCACTCCCGATGGAAAACAAGCTGTTTCCGCTTCATTTGATAACACCCTAAGAGTTTGGGATTTGCAAAGTGGGGAAGAACTACGTACTCTCACTGGGCATACTAACTTCGTAGAGGCAGTCGCCATCACTGCCAATGGAAAACAAGCTGTTTCTGCTTCAGGGGATTTCACAGTTAAAGTCTGGAATTTGGAGAAGGGAACTGAAGAAAGCACCCTGAATGGGCATACCTTTTTTGTTGAAGCCATAGCTATCACACCGAATGGGCTACAGGCTGTTTCTGCTTCCTGGGATAAAACTCTCAAGGTCTGGGATTTGCACACTGGACGCGAAGTACGTACCTTTAACTGGAATACTAACTCAATAGTGGGAGTTGCTATTACTCCTGATGGGCAACAGATTGTATCCACTTCCTGCGATAGCATCAAAGTTTGGGATGTAGAAAGTGGAACTGAAGTGCTTACTATCAACGAGGATACAGCTTCAATTAATTCGGTTGCTATTACCCCCAATGGAAAACTGGTAGTTGGTGCTTTAAACGATAACACCCTCAAAGTCTGGAATTTACAGACCGGAGAACAACTGCGTACCCTTATAGGTCATACCTACCCGGTACAGGCTGTTGCTATTACCTCAGATGGGCAACAAGTTGTTTCAGTTTCAAACAATAAGACCATCAAAGTTTGGGATTTGCATAGAAGTGTTAGAGAGCGTAATCTCATGGGGCATACCGATTTGGTATGGACGGTCGCTATTACTCCAGATGGGCAACAGGCTGTTTCCGCTTCCTGGGATAAAACCCTTAAGATATGGAACCTGCACAATAGAACTGAAGTGCGTACCTTAACTGAGCATAATGACAAAGTGCAGGCAGTTGCTATTACCCCTGATGGTCAAAAAGCAATTTTAGCTTTGTGGGATAAAAGCCTCCAAATTTGGGATTTAAAAACAGGAACTGAAGTGCTTACCCTCGTCGGGCATACCAGCTATGTAGGATCAGTTGCTATCACTCCCGATGGGCAAAAAGCTGTTTCTGCTTCAGGGGATTTCACTGTCAAACTTTGGGATTTACATAGTGGAGAACAACTGCGTACCCTGATCGGGCATACTTATATGGTAAATGCAGTAGCCATTACTCCTGATGGACAACGAGTAGTTTCAGCTTCATCAGATAACACTCTCAAAATCTGGGACTTACAGACAGGAAAAGAACTACATACTCTTATAGGGCATACCAGCTATGTAGAGGCAGTTGCCATCACCCTAGATGGGCAACAGGCTATTTCAGCTTCAAGGGATAAAACCCTCAAAATGTGGGATTTACAAACAGGAAAAGAACTTCGTACCCTCATCGGGCATACTGACAAGGTATGGGCAGTTGCTATCATACCCAAAGGACAACTAGCAGTTTCAGCTTCAGAGGATCACTCTCTGAGGGTCTGGGATTTGCAGAGTGGCAGAGTGATTGCTAGTTTCAGTAGCGAGGATGAGTTACTTGCCTGTGCGGCTGCATCGGATGGGGTGACGATTGTCGCGGGTGACTCATCAGGCCGAGTGCATTTCCTACGTTTGGAGGGGATGTAATGCAGTCAACCCCGATGCGCTCCTTCTTAGCTGCGTAGCAGCTTAGCTGTGGTTCTTTATCTGGCCAATTAACAATCACACACTACCAATTATCAGATCATAAATAGGTTATTCAACCAGAGTTGGGCATATATGTACGACTTGAAAATCCAAGGAATTGCGGTTAGTTTGTTCGTCCTAATTCTGGGGCGTCCGTCGGCGGTTGCGGCTCAAACGTCGGCGGTTGCTGGGGATATTTGTCTTGGGGAATTGGGAGCGCAAGTAGATGCGATCGCCAACCGTCCCGAATTTAGCCGATCGCGCTGGGGCATTTTGATTCAACCTCTATCTTCTTCTACTACTCTCTACAGTCGCGACGCCACCAAATATTTTATTCCAGCATCAAATGCCAAGCTGCTAACCACAGCCGCTGCTTTACAGAAACTCGGTGCAGACTTTCGGATTAAGACATCGGTTTACAGCGGCGAAAATGGCAGTTTGTACGTTGCCGGCAGGGGAGATCCGAGCATTGCAGAAGCTCAGTTAAAATCCTTGGCGCAGCAGTTGAAGCAGCGGGGAATCAGTCAAGTTAACCAGTTGATTGGGGATGACAGCTATTTTCAAGGCAGTGCAGTCAATCCGAATTGGGAATGGGAAGACGCGCAAGCTGGCTACGGAGCACCGATTAACAGTTTAATTTTCAATCAAAACGCGATCGACCTTCTTTTGTCCCCACAGGCGATCGGGCAACCTCTGAAAGTTACTTTTGCCGAACCAAAGCTGGCAAATCAGTGGCAACTTCAGAACAATACTGTTACCGTCGCTCAAAACGAATCTGAGTTTATTGAAGTTGGCCGGGAGTTCGATCGACCTATAATTCGAGTGGGCGGACAGTTGAAAGTTGGTGCGGAACCGGAATCAGCTTATGTCGCAGTTGTCAACCCCGCTAATAATTTTTTGCAGTATTTTCAACAAGTTCTGGCTGCTGAGGGAATTCCTGTTAAACAGGCTTTAGTTGCATCGGCTTCTCGCAATTTAAATCAAGAATTAGCGACTGTTGAATCGCCGCCGCTGGCGGAATTGGTGAGAGAAACTAATCGCGAAAGCAACAATCTTTATGCAGAAGTTTTATTGAGATTGCTGGGAAAAGTGACAGACAAGATGCCTGTGCCACAAACACTCACAGGCAAGATGCCTGTGCCACAAGAGGATACAGGTGAAATGGGTTTGAAAGAGTTAAAAACAGTTTTAACTCAATTAGGAGTAAATCCAAACAGCTACAGATTAGCCGACGGTTCCGGCTTGTCTCGCCACAATTTAATTACTCCAGAAGCCTTAGTGGAAACTTTGAGATTTATGGCCAATTCACCTGCTGCATCTATTTACCGCCAGTCACTGCCGATCGCTGGCGAGAGCGGCACTTTGAAAAATCGCTTTAATGTTACACCAAACCGCGTAAATTTGCAAGCAAAAACAGGAACTTTGAGCGGAGTTTCGGCGCTGTCGGGATATATCGAAGTTCCGAATTACGAGCCGCTGGTGTTTAGCATTATCGTCAATCAATCTGACCTATCGGCTGCAAAAATGCGATCGGCAACGGACGAAATTGTGCTATTATTGAATCGCCTGCGCCGCTGTTAAAACAATACATTTAAGGTGATAAACTTGAACTCAGTAGTTACACCTAAAACACAGGACACCCCAAAACCCTACAAGTTTTAAGTTTAATTAGATTGCAGCGGCGGGACTCGAAAAGCAGCTACAATAGAAGTAGAAAATTTAACAGCATTGGGCCGTTTTAGCCTGCTACCAGTCGGCGGGTTCTGTACTTCCCGAAAATAAGTCTAACTTTCCAACTATGAATTCTTTAGATTCCGAACAGCAACACATCTTTGTCGAAACCAACAACATCCGCCTGCACTGCGTTTCTCAAGGAGAAGGCGAGCTCGTTCTCCTCCTGCATGGGTTTCCAGAGTTTTGGTACTCTTGGCGTCATCAAATCCCTGCTTTAGCGCGTCATTTCAAGGTGGTAGTGCCGGATTTGCGGGGCTACAACGATTCCGACAAGCCGGAAAGCGGCTATGATTTAGATACGCTGAGCGCGGATATTCGCGGTTTGATTGCGAGCCTCGGTTATACAAAAGCTCACGTTGTAGGTCATGATTGGGGAGGGGCGATTGCGTGGCACTTAGCTCAAAAATTCCCCGAACAACTCAACCGCTTGGCAATTTTAAACGCTCCGCACCCGCAGCGATTCGTGCAGGAAATGGCGAGCAATCTAGATCAAATCCGCCGCAGTTGGTACGTTTTGGCGTTTCAGGTTCCCGGCATTCCGGAATGGTTGATCCGGCAAAACTTGAAAGATTTTGTTCACAATGTGTTCCAAGGACAAGCTGTTCGCAAAGGATCTTTTAGCGCTGAGGAAACTAAGATTTATCAGACTGCTTTAGAAAAGCCGGGAGTATTAGCCGCCGCTATCAATTATTACCGGCAGATGTTTCATCCGCAGAGGCTTTGGAATTTGGGGCAGAAATTAGAACCTGTGACAGTGCCTACTTTGGTGCTTTGGGGAGAAGAAGATGCGTTTTTGAGCCACAAACTTGTAGAAGGTTTAGACAGATTAATTACGGCTCCGTTTAAGTTGAAATTAGTTCCTCACTGTGGTCACTGGATTCAGCAGGAAGCGCCGCAAACGGTGAATCGAGAATTGCTGAGTTTTCTGAGAAATTCTTCTCGTTCTGTGGCTTTGGCATAGAAAAAAATTAACGCTTGCACATAAGAACGGGCAAGATGCCCGTTCCACAAAAATTCAATGTTCTTGTGGAACGGGCATCTTGCCCGTTCTTAATATCTGACGCACCCTACTTATTTATTAGTCCCAGAGCAAATTTTCTTGGAGCAGCAGTGCAATCATCGCAGTTCTGGAACAAACACCGAGTTTGATAAAAATCCGCCTCACGTAAGTAGCAACCGTCCAGTGACTGATATTTAAATTTTTGGCAATACATTTGTTTGGCAGGCCTTGGGCTATTAATTGCGCGATCGCTCTTTCCCGTGGGCTCAGGCTAATTTCCGGTTTGTAACTTGTGCTTTGCATACTTTTGCAATGAGGTAACGAGTTAAAATCTAATCAATTAAGGGTAGAATTCCGAGTTTCTCTCGAACTTCAGATAAAGGAGTTTCCCAATCAGATGCAACGTCCCAATTAATTAACCGAGTGGCTAATTTTCCGTGTTTTAAGCCTTTGATAATTTGTCCGATCTCGCATTTGCCGCTGAGCAGTCCAACTAACACTAAAATCGCACAAGAAGGACGAAATACTTGAGCGCGAGTAAACGCTTGAAGTATAAATTCATCTTCTGTTGAAGCCGAAAGACCAGTCAGAACGTGCCAAACGTCGTGGTTTCGCTGAATCCAGTCTCCCGATGCGATCGGCTCAAAGCCTTGTTCGTCTAGAAATCGCGCCACTTCACACCCTAATGTTCCTGCTGGCAGTTGGCGCAATTTCTCCAAGTCTATATCAAAATGTCGATCGCTCTCAATTTGAGGATTAATTGTTTGAGCCATTTTTAATATAACTCCTAATTGACCGTCAGCCATAATTTATTCTCCCTTCAACAATGATTTAAGTTTCGAGCAAATTAATTTGTGTTTGTCAAGTTCATTTTTGCGCTGAATCAAGACGACTTTTTTTACCGACTCAGCTTAAAAATCGTACTTTCTGTCACAGCAATGGGGTTTCAGGAGCTTTTACATTTCTTTACAAGCATTCTTAGATTTGAAATCAGCTACCTGTAAAAATCGCCCTAGTGTTTGTAATCGCAACTTGACCCACCGGGAAGTACCCGTAAAATCCACAGTATTTAGCGGTGACTGGAACTCCCTTACTTACGTATATAAATTTATTCTGCTGCTAATTATTGGAACCTGCAATGAGTCAGAAGTTGAAGCTTGCAGGCCTCGTGATGCAGGTGCATACAAGTGAAGAGAGTTGAAGGGAGCTGAAGTAAGGTGAAGTTATGCAGAGTTGATTTTTCGGAATTACGCAGTAGTGCCAATCCCCCGTGGTTGCCGAATTTGTCGTGGCAATCATGGGGGGTTGCCCGTATGTCGTTAGAATGTCGCTCAAATGAGTGTCACTCATTTGAGCGACTGGTCAAGTATTTCCACCAACAGCTACAAATAAAGTAGAGATTCATACAAGGTGTTGCTGTGAAAAAACTTTCCCTTTTGTTATCCACAGGAGTTGTGTCATTGATTTGGTGCGCTGCTGCTAGCGCTACCACTTATGTTAATCCTAACGGTAAAACTACTTTAAACTTGTCAGAAAAAGGAAACAATCGCAGCGGTTTTTACTTAACCAAAGTAGGCAATCGGGAATTTTTTGGCAATATTCAAATTACCCGTTCCGAAGGAGCAGCAGGCTCTTACTATTACAATGGGACTTTCAAAGACAGTGCGACAGGCCCTGGCAGAAAAATTGTTTGTTCTGGAGATATTGCCATTGTCAGGCGTCAAGTGGGAAGAAGCAGCCAATTGGGAGCCGAAGTTACTTGGAAGGTGAAAGCAGGAGAAAATTGTCCTTCTATTGGCCAGACATTCAAAGTAAATTTAGTCGAAGCTTTACCGCGTCCTAATGCAAGTGGCGACTATACTTCTAGCAATGCTAATACTTGGTCGAGTCCAACAAATGGTTTTGTAACTTGGCCTGCTTGGCGAGTCACCTCGCGAGATGGACAACTCAACTGCCGCAAGACCGCAAACGGAGCAATTCAACAAGTTTACCGCGCGGATAAAGATACAGTTGCTGCTGAACTCAGGGGAGCCAATGCGATTACGATGGCGAACGGTCAACCCTGGTTGCTGACAAGACAAGGCTGTTATGTGCGCGCTAATTCTCAATACGTTCAGCCAGTTTCTATGCCTGAATAAGTGTTAGTAAATAGGGAGCATCTCAATGAAAGCAGCCCTCCGCTAGAAATTGGAGTTTTGAGGCAATAGGCAGAAGGAAGGAGCCAGAAGAAGTATTTTTACAAATATGAGATGCTCCCTGTTCCGCTGTCAGAGCCACGCGGCTTACCAAAAGACATGAATCCAGTTTACAAGGAGTATTTTGAAAACAATTCTGTTGGGATAGAGCATCACTTTACTTGGTTTATACCAATTTTTTATGAGGTTGCATAGAATCCGATCCCCCCTAGCCAAGAGGGCGGGCACGGGGAGTAGGGGTCGCACCGCCCCTACTAAGGGGGGGACAAGATTCTTCTCAAAGTCAACCCCTACTCCCCAACAACCAGGGGGATTTAGGGGGATCGAGATATGTGCAAGTTCACATTAAATTGGTATTATGGTTCGGGAAGTTATTGAATATGATGGGGAGGGAATGTTTTTACCATGCACGGGTTATGTAGACCGTCGATATGCTTATCCGTTTCATAATTCAGGTTTTTTTTCACAGGATTTGCTAAACAATGAACCTGTTTATAAGTATAAAAAAGACAATACAACTGAGGTTTCACGGGTGGACACTTATCGAGATTATGTGGGTTGCGTAGAGTGGTAGATTGAAGAGTTATTGAAGCTAGGAAATCCAAAAGAAGTCCGCGTTATTTTGGGGCTTCACTACTAAACAATCCATCGCTGCATAACAATTGCCATGCAAAGGAGTACCATCTCATCCCTGTTTATCCTGCAAAACTTACATAGGGTGACAAAAGTTACGCTCGCCCGTTAAATAGAAACTCGCTCTCGTCATTAAATTAAAATTAAAGTGCTCAAAGAATCGCCGACTTTCCTGTTAAACAAAAACGTCGCACCATAGCTACAGCCTGCCAAGGAGGATGTCAATCAGAATAGTGGTATCGACAAGAGATAATCGTTAGATACTCGTCATCCACAGCATAAACTAATCGATTCGTATCATCAATTCGCCTCGACCAAAAACCAGCCAGATTCTCCCTCAGTGGTTCTGGCTTTCCCATCCCCTCAAACGGCAATCGGATTGTTGCCTCAATTAGCTTGTTAATTCGTTTTAACGTTTTCTTGTCTTGCCCTTGCCAATATAAATAATCGCCCCAAGCCTCATCCGTCCATGCTACCTTTCTAGTCATCCAACAAATGTCGCTCCACCACTTTCCCCTGCTTAAACTGAGCGATAGAACGCTCCAAATGGGCAGCATTGGCGGGAGATTTGAGTAAATGAACTGTTTCCAGCAAACTATTAAAGAACTCTAGCGACATCACCACGGCATCCTCCGCATCCCGTCTCGTGATGATGGTATAGTCCGTATCTTCCACTACTCTGTCTAAAACAGCCTTGAGGTTATTTCTCGCTTCGCTAAAAGAAACAATATTCATCAGAAAGAGGGGTTTGAAACCCCGTCCTTTTAGGACGGCTTTACATTGAGTTAAAAGATGCAGCGGGGTGGAGGGGTATGGTTGCCCCAAGGCGTGAGGTATGGTTGCCTCAATCTCCTTTCGGAGTAAAGTTAGCACGCGCCTTTGTTTAGTGAGCTTGTTAGGCCCAAAGCACTGTAAAGCGTGACCTTAGAACTGTTTAACTCTCAACGATAGAGCAAGGGACTAGCTACGCATCCCAGGGTATCGTGACTCAAAAAACGTAGTCAATTAAGACGCTTGGCTGGTCAGAACGGCTTGTTAGATCTCTCCTTCAAGCCTCATGCCTTTAGGCTGAGGTTCCTGACCTACTTGACATTTGTACTACTTACTGTACAAGTATAGCAATCCGCAATATATTTGGCAATCCGGATCTCATATCATGTCCGGTCAATTTACTGGTTCTATGGCTGGAGCCTGGGAACCGATACCTAGAGTCCGAGCCGAAGCCGAGCGAAAATTAAATTCGAGGCTCGCTTGTCGCTGTGGAGCGTTTCTTTCGCAAAGAACGAAAGTAACGAGTAAAACGAGTAAACCAGTAAATTCGATCGCGGCGAAGCATAATTTACTGGTTTTACTTCCAGGCTGTGTTACTGGTTTACGGGCTGTGCTTCTTAACCCATTTAAGCGACAAGCGAGCCGAAGCCGAGCGAAAATTAAATTCGAGGCTCGCTTGTCGCTGTTGAGCGTTACTTTCGTTCTTTGTGAAAGTAACGAGTAAGACGAGTAAACAACCAGTAAACGAGTAATAATTGAGGAGTGACATCTCCCACACTAATCCGAAGCGGATATAGTGTGGGCTTCCAAGACAATCCGGCTATCGCTTAGGAGGCTCTTGGCTTTAAGAACGGAATGCCCCACCGCTCTATTTTTAATCACAATTGCTGCATTATGGTCGCGGTCGAGACTGCACCCACAATGAGGGCAATCGTGCCAACGAATATGCAGCTTTTTCGGGACTTTCTTACCGCAATTAGAACAATCTTGTGAAGTATTGTAGGCGCTTACTGGGATAGCTAGCAAACCAGCATTTACGGCTTTGTTTGTTAGAATCGACTATTGCTTGACCACCCAGCGTCCAACACAGATTTAGCTAATTTTGTACGAGCTAGACCTTTGACGTTTAAATCCTCGTGCGCGATTACGTCATATTTTGATAACAGCCAATTCGCTGTCTTGAAATGGAAATCTTTACGCTTATCAGCTACTTTTTTGTGGCACTTCCCTAACTGCTTGACTGCCTTCTTCCTCCGGTTGCTGCACGAATTGCGTCGTGAAACTCGTTTTTGAGCAACTCGCAGACGTTTTTGAGCTTTGCGGTAATATTGAGGAATCGCGACTGTTTCGCCATCAGAAGTTGTTAAGAATTCCTTCAGTCCTACATCAATACCTGTTATTGAATCAGGATTAAAGTCCGGCTTGATCTCTGGAACCGTTTGATCTTCTAATGAGAGCGTCAAGTAATAGCCATCTGCTTTTTTAGTCACAGATGCGGTTTTGATTTTATACCCGTCAGGGATAGGACGATGCAAGACGACTTTAACTTTGCCGAACATCGGTAAGTTAATCAAGTTGCCCTGCAAACATTCCTCTTTTACCTGCGGATAAGTAAAAGTACGATAGCGATTGCGACCCTTGAAACGAGGTTTACCGCTACGCTTTCCATTGATATCGCCTTTGAGAAAACGGTCAAACGTTACCTTAACTCTTTTAACCACATCTTGAAGGACTTGCGAATAAATCTCGCTATACCAAGGATGAGTTTTCTTGAGTTGAGGTAACGTTTTCTTTTGCGAGTAATAATCGGGATTGTCCCGCAGTTCAGGTAGATAGCAAACGAGAGGACAAGCATTAACAGCAGAACGGTTTTGTTCGTACCAAGTAAATCTGTCAGCCAACAGATAATTGTACTGCGAACGCAGCATTGACAGCCATCTGTCTAGCTCAACTACCTGTTGTTTGGTTGGACGTAATTTGTACTGGTAAGCCGTTCTCATGGTTGCCCTCCTTGAAAATTACGATAGCATAATTGTGTTCGCGTTAGCAACACGCACAATCACAGATAAAAATCTTCACATTCGACTATCGGAGAAACATCTCAGTAAACTGAGGGCGGTCGCGGCGGCGAGAGAACAAACTGTTACCCAGATGGTAGAGGCATGGATCGATCGACTTTTCCTGACATTTAATGACTGACTCGCCAACCTCCGTCAGTCGCGCATTCATCCCACACTGATTTATCGGGGGTACTCGGCGATGCCTCGATTAATCCCCCTCTAAATTCAGTGTGGGGATTCTGCTGTTTTAGCTAAAAAACTTAGATTTCTTCGTCCAAACCATCTACATCATCTACATCATTTACATCATCTACATCATCTACATCATCTACATCATCTACCTCAATAGGAGCGACAGAATTAGCAGAAACCAGAGCACCAGTCTCAAGTTTCTTTTTAACTAGCTCCTCAATTTCATTTTTGAAATCGATGTTTTTCTCCATGTGCTGGATCACTTTGTCTCGTCCTTGAGCTATGTTCTCTCCGTTGTAGCTATACCAAGAACCTTTTTTGATGATTACTCCCATTTCGTCTGCCAAGTCAGTCAGACAGCCTAAAGTAGAAATGCCTTTGCCAAATACAATGTCAAATTCGGCAATGCGGAAAGGCGGAGCCACTTTATTTTTAGCAACTTTAACTTTCGTGCGGTTGCCGTATTCTTCTGTACCTTTTTTCAAGCTTTGAATGCGGCGAATGTCAAGCCGCACGCTGGCGTAGAACTTGAGTGCGTTACCGCCGGTTGTTGTTTCCGGGTTGCCGTAAGTTATGCCGATTTTCTGCCGCAATTGGTTGAGGAAAATGACGGTACAGCCGGATTTGCCGATGTTGCCGGTGATTTTCCGCAAAGCTTGGCTCATCAAGCGCGCTTGCAAACCCATATGGGAGTCGCCCATGTCGCCTTCGATTTCGGCGCGGGGGACGAGGGCGGCTACGGAGTCAATTACTACGATATCGACGGCGACGGAACGGACGAGTTGATCGACGATTTCTAGGGCCATTTCGCCGGTATCCGGCTGGGAAACTAAGAGATTTTCAATATCGACGCCTAAAGCTGAGGCGTAGGTGGGATCGAGGGCGTGTTCGGCATCCACGAAGGCTGCGATACCGCCGGATTTTTGGACTTCGGCGATCGCGTGGAGAGCTAGAGTGGTTTTACCGGAACTTTCCGGGCCGTAAATTTCAATAACTCGGCCTTTTGGCAAACCGCCGCCCAAAGCAATGTCCAGTGTCAGGGCTCCGGTGGGAATGGTTTCTACCCTCATGCGAGTGGAGTCTCCCAATCGGACGATCGCGCCTTTGCCAAAGCTGCGCTCGATTTGGGAAAGTACGGAAGTTAGGGCTTTTTGCTTTTCTGAGTTTTCAGTGGAAGTTTTTATAGACGCTTCTTTTTTTGCCATTTGCGGTACGCGGGTAGACCCCTTGCGGAGCTTGTTGATTAACTGTACAACACGTATGTTAGCAGTTATTTTTGGGCTCTGGAGGTTCTGGGAGGATCTGGCTGAAGATTCTTGATTTTGGGGGTGGTTCAGCCTGAGCCAGCTTTCAGAATGCCCAAGATGTAGAAGGTATTCGGCATCCGGCAGAGGGTAGAATTATTGTCTGTTAGGGGATGTAGTTGGTATCGATCGCTCCTTGAGTGAGGTTTAAGATGGTCTACAGTTCCAAATTCCGTGAAGCGTAGCTATCCCGGAGGAAATCGCCACAATTAGGACAAGCATGGGATCTACAACACATCAAGACACATCTGTTAATAGCAAAAATTCCCGCTGGCTGATGAACTTATTGGCGATCGGCATTTTACTAGGTATCGGATTTCGGTTTTTTGAGATCGATCGCAAACTTTACTGGCACGACGAAGCTTACACATCAATCCGCGCCGCTGGTTTCACCCGCCAAGAAATCGACGACGAACTATTCCAAAACCGGATTGTTCCCGCACCAGAATTGCAAAAATATCAGCGGATTAAACCGGGAACTACAGAAGCAGACACAATTCGTTCTTTAGCACTAGAAGACCCGCAGCATCCGCCTTTATACTTTCTCATGGCTCGTTGGTGGATGCAGGAATTTGGCAGTTCTCTAACAGCATCGCGCAGTTGGCCAGCAATATTGAGTTTGCTGTCGCTGCCTTTGATGTACGCTTTAGCTCAGGAACTTTTCGCCTCGAATTTGGCTGCGTTATTAGCAACAGCACTTTTGGCTTTATCACCCTTTGACCTATTGTTTGCTCAGACAGCAAGGCAGTACAGTTTGCTGACAGCCATAGTTATTGGCAGCAGTTGGCTGCTGCTGAGAGCAGTGCGGTTGCGGGGTTGGCAAAATTGGGTATTTTACTCGCTGGCGATCGCCCTTGGTTTCTACACTCACCCTTTCTTCAGTTTAACACTCATCGGACACGGAGTTTTTATAATTTATTACTGGTTGTTTATCAAAAAAACTAAATTGCGAGGTCATGTAACTAATTCCCAATTCTTTTTAGCAGTAACAGCCGCTTTAATATTGTATCTTCCGTGGATTTACGTGCTGGCAACCAACCTGGGACGAGCATCAGCTACGACAGATTGGACGCGAGTATCTCCGGGTTGGCTGTATCTTGTTAAATTATGGACGCTCAGCTTTACAGCATTATTTTTTGACTTCGACTTAGGCTTTGATAATATCTGGACTTATTTGCTGAGATTGCCATTTTTGCTGTTAATTGCTGCTGCCATTTACCAAATCTGCCGCCGCACTAGCAGTTCAACTTGGCTGTTTATTTTAACATCAATTTTTGTACCTTTTTTGATCTTGGCGTTACCGGATCTAATCCTAGGCGGCAAACGTTCGGCCGTCAGCCGCTATCTGATTTCCTGCTTTCCGGGAGTGCAGCTAGCAGTTGCTTACTTGCTCGCAAGTAACGTGAAAACTCAGCAGCGGTTTTGGCAAGTCATTTTAGCCCTGGTATTTACAGCAAGTGTAGCATCCTGTACGGTCAGCGCTTTTTCTGATACTTGGTGGAGCAAAGACTTGAGCTATTTTAATGCTGAAGTTGCGAAAATTATTAACAAAGAGGCGATAGCTAACCGATCGATTAAAGATACAATTGTAATTAGCGATCGCGGCAACGATTTTACGAACATGGGAGATTTGCTGTCTCTGAGTTATTTGCTCGACAAAGACGTGCGGCTGATGCTGATGAGCCAGTCGCCAGATATGGAGATGCTGAACAAATATTCGGCTCCTCTGGTATTCCGCCCTTCGGAAAAATTGATCTCGGCACTCAAGCAAAATCAACGCCGCTTAGAGCCAATTTTGCAGTATGCCAGACTTTTTCGAGCGCGGCGAGCTTCTTAAACCAATTCCCAAAAGTAGTGATAGTGATACAGATAGATTGTACGCGAGCATTTGTAGGGATACCGCACCGTGCCGTCTCCGACGCTGTAGGGATAGGGCATTGCTCAAGGAGTGTCAACTTAAAGCTGAAAGCCCTGAGAAATCTCGTTTTTACGCTAAGTATAGATCCCCCTAAATCCCCCTTAAGAAGGGGAGTAGGGGTTGACTTTGAGCCATTTCCGGTTCCCCCCTTCTTAAGGGGGGCTAGGGGGGATCTAGGCTTAATAGTCAAACCGGAGTCTCTGACTGGGTTTAACGTGTTTATTGACACGAAGAAGGACACGGTGCAGTGTCCGTACTTATCTGGGCTGACACACCCGACATCATCAGCAATAATTATTTGAATACTTAGGATAAAAAGCAATGCAAGAGTTAAATAATTCATCTTCCGAATCCGCCCAGAAGTTTCGCAATCTTCAGACAGAATTACGCGAACGTTGGCGAGCAGTCGAAGAATTCGACGGCGGAGATTGTGACATTATTATCATTCCTTCTGTCAGCTTAGATCAGCAAGAAATGCAGAAAGTTGAGGGTGTTTACCACTACGAAGAGCGGCATTTATTTTCATTGATTCGCCTGCGAAATCCCCGCACGCGCTTAATTTACATTACCTCGGAGCCATTGCACCCGATGATTGTGGATTATTACCTGCAATTGCTGCCGGGAATTCCATTTTCTCACGCGCGCGATCGGCTTTTGCTGTTCAGTGCTTACGATGCTTCCGCCAAATCCCTCACCCAGAAAATTTTAGACCGTCCCCGCTTGATGGAGCGCATTCGTCAAGCAGTGCGGCCGACAAAATCTTATATGGTTTGTTATAACTCCACGCCCTTAGAACGCGAGTTATCTGTTAAATTGGGGATTCCTTTGTGGGCCAGCGATCCCGATCTGTTATACTGGGGAACAAAAAGCGGCAGCCGGCAAATTTTTAAAGAATGTGGCGTGCCTTATCCTGACGGTTCTGAGTTGGTTTTTAATGCGGAAGATTTAGCGGAAGCTGCGGGCGCGTTGTGGGAACGGCAGCCACATTTGCAGCGGATCGTAATTAAGTTAAATGAAGGTTTTTCGGGGGAAGGGAATGCAATTTTAGATCTGAAGTCCCTCGCAGGTAAAGCGCCTACAGAAAGAGCGAAGGCAATTGGCGATAGCTTCCATAATTTGCGCTTTCAAGCAACGGGCGAAACCTGGGAAAATTTTAGCAGCCGCATTCCCGAATTAGGGGCAATTGCCGAAGCATTTATCGAAGGAGAAGAAAAGTTCTCGCCCAGCGTTCAAGGCAGAATTGTCCCCAGCGGCGAAGTAGAAATTCTCTCAACCCACGACCAAATTTTAGGAGGCCCAGACGGTCAAATTTTCTTAGGTTGCCGATTTCCTGCCGACGAATCTTATCGAATAGCGTTGCAGGAATTGGGATGGAAAGTAGGGCAAAACTTAGCTAAAAAAGGGGCTTTAGAGAGATTTGGAGTAGATTTTCTCGCTGTAAAGCAATCCGATGGGAAATGGGAGCTTCAAGCAATAGAAATTAACTTACGTAAAGGAGGCACAACTCATCCGTTTATGGCTTTGAAGCTGTTAACAAACGGTCGGTACGATCGTACTACCGGATTATTTTACAGCCAGCAGGGCCGTCCGAAATATTATGTCGCTTCGGACAATTTGAAAAAAGAGCGCTATCGGGGATTATTACCGAACGATTTGATGGATATTATTGCTGACAATCAACTGCACTTTGACAGCGGTACTGAGACGGGCAGTGTGTTTCATTTAATGGGTTGTTTGTCGGAGTTTGGCAAATTGGGAGTGACGAGTATCGGCAATTCGCAGCAAGAAGCTGAGGAGAGGTATAACAAAGTTGTGAAAGTTCTCGATCGCGAAACCTCATACTAAATCTCATTTAACCATTAATTATTTGGTCGTGGAAAATGGCTAATAAGTAATTGGTACTTTAAACTGACAACCGCAGATTTTAATCTGCGGGTTGCGGGTTGTAGCTAATTTTTAGCGGGATAAAGGGGCGTGGGGTCGATCGACCCTGTGCGGTTGAGTGGCCAAAAACGCACAATTGCCCTACCGATGATATTTTGCTTGGGTACAAAGCCCCAGTAATGACTGTCACAGCTTGCGTTGCGGTTGTCGCCGAGCACCAAGTAAGAATTTTGAGCTACAACTACAGGCCCGTAGGGATACTGCGGAATTTCTTCAATATATTTTTCCTGTAGCGGCTGCTTGTTAATAAAAACTTTTCCCTCTCTGACTTCCACACTGTCCCCCGGCAGTCCGATCACTCGCTTGATATAGGCATCTTTGATCGGTGGTGGCTGTCCCGTGCACAAACTAGCCTGGTCAGGAGGCATAAATACGATAATATCTCCTCGCTGGGGCTCTTGGAATCGATAGCTTACCTTATCTATGATTAATCGATCGTTAATTTGCAAGGTTGGGAGCATCGAGCCGGTCGGAATGTAGCGTGCTTCGGCAACCAGGGTGCGGATACCAAAGGCTAAAAATGCTGCTAAGCCGATCGTCTTAATTCCTTCGATCCAAGGATTTTCGGTGTCTTGCGGAGGTTTTTCGTCGGCTGACTTGTCTAGACGAGTCATAGGGTATTGTAGTGACTGAGCTGGATACGAATTATAAACTTAATAATGCTTCCATGCTAGCACGCTGTTTACTGAATTAAGGATATCTTATGACTACCCAATCAAGTTTGTTAATCCGTCGCGCTCGCATTCTTTTGCCCAACGGTGAGTTTTTGGTAGGAGATGTGCAAATCTGCGATCGCAAAATTGTCCAAGTTGCTGCGGAAATTGTCGAATCTGGCGATCGAGAAATAGATGCCAAAGGCTTAACTCTGTTACCCGGAGTAATTGACCCCCAGGTACACTTCCGGGAACCAGGTTTAGAACACAAGGAAGACTTATTTACCGCTAGCTGTGCTTGCGCTAAAGGCGGCGTTACCTCGTTTCTGGAAATGCCGAATACGCGACCTTTGACCACAACCCAAGCTGCCTTAGATGATAAACTAAGTCGCGCTGCCGAGAAGTGTTTGGTCAATTACGGCTTTTTTATTGGGGCTACTCCTGAGATTTTACCCGATTTGTTGGATGCCAATCCGACTCCCGGAATTAAGGTGTTTATGGGTTCGATGCACGGGGACTTATTGATGGATGATGCAGCAAATTTAGAGGTAATTTTTGCGAAGGGCGATCGACTAATTGCCGTGCACGCAGAAGACCAAGCTAGAATCAACCAGCGTCGTCAAGAATTTGCTGGTATTACCGATATTGCAGTTCACTCGCAAATTCAAGACAATCAAGCTGCTTTGTTAGCAACTGAGTTAGCAGTAAAACTTTCTAAAAAATACCAGCGTCGGCTGCATATTCTGCACCTATCGACAGGAGAAGAAGCTGAGTTTTTGCGCCAGGAAAAACCGAGTTGGGTAACGGCAGAAGTAACGCCGCAGCATTTGTTGTTAAATACCAGCGCCTATCAAAAAATTGGCAGTTTAGCTCAGATGAATCCGCCTTTGCGCGAGCCCCGCGATAACGAAATACTTTGGCAAGCTTTACTAGACGGCGTAATTGATTTTATCGCCACCGACCATGCGCCACATACATTAGCAGAAAAAGCTCAAGATTATCCGAATACGCCGTCTGGAATGCCGGGAGTCGAAACTTCTTTGCCTTTGATGCTGACCCAAGCAGTAGAGGGAAGATGTACAGTGGCACAAGTTGCTAATTGGATGTCGGCGGCAGTTGCTAAGGCTTATAAGATTCCGAAAAAAGGGCAAATTGCACCGGGTTTTGATGCAGATTTAGTCTTAGTTGATTTGGAGAAATACCGCCCGGTAGTCGGCGCAGAGATGGCGAGTAAGTGCGGCTGGAGTTCCTTTGAAGGATGGAATTTGACTGGATGGCCAGTTGTGACTGTTGTTGGAGGAAAAGTTGTTTTTGAGGATGGTAAATTGGATACAAATGTGAGGGGAGAAGCATTGACATTTGACGCTGAGTAAGCATGAATTTAACTCAAATGTTATAATTGGGTATTCCCGCTCGCCAAGGCGATATTACCCATGCTTCTCCAAGAACTAGAAACACAACTCCTGGCCTTAACTCCTACTGAGAAAGCTGAAGCCATCCGGCTTTTAACCCAAAGTTTAAACAATAGCTGGCCAGGAATTACCAAAACTCCCGATGTGTGTGGCGGCGATGCTTGCATTGCCAAAACTAGACTTCCCGTTTGGCTGTTCGTGAGTTTGCGCCGTCAAGGTTCAAGTGATGCTGAACTTCTACAATTTTATCCCCAGTTGAATGCTGCCAACTTAGTAAATGTCTGGACTTATGCTGAGGCTAACTCCGAAGAAATTGAAACAGCACTCCGAGAAGAAGCAGCAGCAATGATGCAGGAAGTATAATTTATGGCACGTCTCTATGCAGATGAACAGTTCCCGTTTCCTGTTGTGGCATTGCTGCGAAATTTCGGTCACGATGCCCTGACTATTCAAGAGGCAGGAAATGCCGGAGATGATGACCCCGAAGTATTAGCCTTTGCTGTGAATAACGATCGGGCGGTTATGACGCAAAATCGTCGGCATTTCATTCGCTTGCACGCTCAACAACCAAATCATGCTGGTATTATCGTCTGTACAGACGATAAAAATTTAGAAAGGTTGGCAACACGCATCAATGATGCTATTGCTGGTGAAGAAACTTTGAGAGGCAAATTAATTCGTGTCAACCGTCCGCAGTAAGTACGCGCTGAGATGTTACACCATTCTCTCTTAACAGGCTGAGTGAGAATGGTGCAACATCTAAATTAAATCGCCCTTTCTCACTTTTCCCATTGCCAATCCAATAACTCGCCATTACCAATTACTTCAGCTTGCCGCCCGTTATCTAGATAAGTCAAATAAATTTGCCAATAATTTTCGGGTTTGTAGTGCAATCTTTCCGCCCATTCGATCGCCACAATTCCCAAATCCCTTTCTAACCCGTCCCAATAAGTTTCTAAGTGCAAAGCCTCGGCTTCTTGGGGTTCTAGTCGATACAAATCTAGATGATACAGCGGAATTCGTCCTCCAAAATACTCGTTAATCAGCGTAAAAGTAGGACTCTCAATCGAGTCGGAGATTCCTAAACCTTCAGCGATACCTTGAACCAATGTAGTTTTGCCAGCACCTAAATCTCCTTGTAATAAGATTACAGTGCCGGCAGGGAGCGATCGACCTAACGCAAAACCAAACTTGCGCGTAGCTTCAGCATCTGGAAGAGAAAGTATCATTTTAGTTATTTGTTATCTGTTATTAGTCATTTGTTATTTGTTATTTGTTACTCGTTTGGATCGGCCAATAACCAATAGCCAATAACATGAGTGAACAGTCAACTGTCAACTGTCAACAGTCAACTGTCAGCAGCTTAAATGTTCTGCGCGCGGCCGTACCAACGCAGCAACATCCCCGCCAACCTTTGCGAATTGTGGCGAATTAAACCCGTATTTTTATCTTCATCCATGACATTTGCGATGACAATTCGCCGCCCCAATTGCGTTACGGCTTCTCGATCGAGCACAACCGGATAAGAATTCTCCTGAGAATAGCGGATCAAAGCTTTGGCAGAAGGGACTTTTCCTTGAACTACTACAGCATCGAACAGCGGCCGGCCGCAAGCGCGGTCGATCGCCCGAATGTGGTCTGCAACACTGTATCCGTCAGTTTCCCCCGGCTGAGTCATAATATTGCAAACATAAATGCGCGGAACTTCGCTGTTGGCGATCGCATCAGCAATTTCCGGCACCAACAAATTCGGAATGACACTCGTATAAAGACTCCCCGGCCCAATAATAATAAAATCCGCTTCCCGAAGTGCTTGGGCTACCTTGGGCAACGCCGGAGGATTAGCAGGAGTGCAGCCTATTCTGAGGATTTTTCCGTTAGCTTTTGTAATGCTGGACTCCCCCTCAATCCTGCGGCCGTCAGCCAGTTCTGCCCACAAAGAAACGTCGCTCAGAGTAGCCGGCAGCACCTCTCCCCTCACTGCTAAAACTTTAGAACTCGCGGCGATCGCCTGTTCCAAATCTCCAGCAATATCGCTCATCGCCGTCAAAAACAAATTCCCAAAACTGTGACCCACCAAACCGTCACCAGCCCGGAAACGATATTGAAATAACTCAGTCAATAACTTTTCCTCATCTGCCAAAGCAGCCAAACAATTGCGAATGTCTCCCGGCGGCAATACCCCAATTTCCCGTCGCAGCCGCCCGGAAGACCCCCCATCATCCGCCACCGTGACAATAGCAGTGATTTTGGCGCTGTAGTCCTTCAATCCCCTGAGCAAATTAGAAAGACCGGTACCGCCCCCAATTGCCACAATTTTCGGGCCGCGGTGCAAGCGGCGGTGGTTGAGGAGTCGATCGACCAGTTCCTCATTCCCTTCGGGCATCAGCACTTGGGTAATAGAGTTCAAACTGCGAGTTTGTCCCCACAGAATTAATAAAATCCCGCCAGCAATCACGATCGGGCCCGACACGTAATTGGGAATAACTTCCGCAATCCACGCCAAAAAATTTCTCAATAATTGCAATAAGAAGAAAATGGGAGTCATCCCAGTCCAAATCGCTAAACCCAAAGTGGCAAGTACCACGCCGCTGGCACTAATCAGCAGCCACCGTTTCACTAACAGTCCGGGGGCTAACCACTTAAACCACTGGTGAACTCGCCCGTTCCGCAAAGAAGGGGGGTAAGGATTTCTGGATTGGGCAAAAACCTGCTTGGCTTTAGCCAAGACACGGAGGGCTTTAGGAAGTGAACTAATTGACATGGTTAATTAGTCTTAAGGGTATTGGAACAGCTCGATCTGACAAATTTACAATACAAGAGAGTTTTGATTCTGGCAGTCAATTTAAGTAATTAGTGATTAGTCATGAGTCATGAGTCATTAGGTAGACTGATGACTGAGGACTGATAACTTATTGATAACATCCTATGGCTGAGCCACTAATCGAACTCAAGGGGGTAAGTAAGTCCTTCGGCCAGAACCCGATTCTCGATCGAGTCGATCTGAGGATTTATCGGGGAGAGGCCCTGGCAATTATTGGCCCTTCGGGGACGGGCAAATCTACTATTTTGCGGATAATTGCGGGTTTGTTGGCCCCGGATGCCGGTGAGGTTTTTGTTCAGGGACAGCGCAGGGTGGGATGGGTGGACGACGTGGCAGATCCGATCGGAATTGGGATGGTGTTTCAGCAAGCGGCTTTGTTTGATTCGCTGACGGTGGAGGAGAATGTCGGTTTTTTACTTTACCAGCATTCTAAGCTGCCGCGCCGCCGCATTCGGGAATTGGTGGAGGAAAAGTTGGAGATGGTGGGTTTGCCGCGAATTGGCGAACGCTATCCGGCGCAGTTGTCTGGGGGAATGAGGAAGCGGGTAAGTTTTGCCCGCGCTATCATGGCGAATCCTGATAATGACAGGGATAATCCAGAGGTTTTGCTGTACGACGAACCGACGGCGGGTTTAGATCCGATCGCTTCGACGGTAATTGAAGATTTAATCCGCGACTTGCAGGCTGCCCAAGGTGTTTGCAGCACTTATGCGATCGTCACTCACCAAGACAGTACCATCCGCCGCACTGCCGATCGCATCGTATTTCTCTATCGAGGCAAAGTGCAGTGGGAGGGAACTGTCAATGACATTGCATCGACAGATAATTTACTTATCCGACAATTTTTTAGCGGCAGTGTTACTGGGCCAATTCAAGCGCTTGGATAGTCAATTGTCAATTGTCAGTTGTCAGTTGTCAGTTGGCCGTTGTCAGTTGGTCGTGGTCAATTGTTTGTCTTGTTGGGAGATAGTATATGTCACAAACAAACTTTCAGAAGTTAGATGTTTATAAATTAGCTGAAAAATTCGCTGATGAAATTTGGAATATTGTTATAAAATGGGACGCATTAGCAAAAGATACTGTCGGCAAGCAAATTATTCGATCGGCTGATAGTATTGGTGCTAATATTGCTGAAGGAGATGGTCGAGGTAGCTATCAGGATCATCGGCGATTTATCAAGATTGCCAGAGGTTCTTTATATGAAACAAAGCACTGGTTGAGACGGGCTTATACTAGGCAACTACTAACAAGTACGCAAGTAGAAACACTCAAGCCAATTATTGACGAACTCTCGCCAAGGCTAAACGCCTATCTAAAATCTATAGGCAACACATCAGACAAAAATTAACAACTGCCAACTGCCAACTGCCAACTGCCAACTATCAACTATCAACTGCCAACTATCAACTGCCAACTGCCAACTGTCAACTGCCAACTATCAACTGCCAACTGCCAACTGCCAACTGCCAACTATCAACTGCCAAAGGAGGTAATATGCAATCGCGAACTGTAAGAGAAGGTTCTGTCGGGTTCTTAATTTTAGTAGGAATCGGTTTATTTGGCGGCTTAGTGCTCTGGCTGCGGGGCGTGCAAATAGGGAACCGCAGCTACAAATTCGCCGTAGAATTTGGCAGCGCCCAAGGAATGCAAATAGGCACGCCCATCAGGTATCGTGGGGTTGCCGTCGGTAAAATTACCGCCCTCCAACCGGGTTCCAACGGCGTAGACGTGACGCTGGAGATTGCCCCCGGTACTTTAGTGATTCCCAGGGATGTTACGATCGAAGCGAATAAATCGGGTTTAATTGGCGAATCGTCGATCGACATTACCCCCAACTCGATTTTGCCAGAATCATTACTTACCGCCAATCCCGTTAGTGCCGACTGTCCCCCGGAGATTATCTGCCAAAATTCGCGCTTAAAAGGTCAAGCGGGAGTCACTATCGACGAACTAATTAAATCCACAGTCCGCCTAGCTAATTTCTACACTGACCCCGCCCTGTTTAACAATCTTAAATCTCTTACCGAGAATACAGCCAACACAGCTAAAGGTGCAGCTAAACTCACTCAAGATTTATCGACTTTAACTAAAACGGCACAAGCGGAAATAAAAAATTTGAATCAATCTGTAAGGGGAGACCTTGGCAGCTTAAATCAATCATTAAAAACTGAAATAGCAAGTTTAAATCAATCATTAAAGGGGGAAGCAAGCACCTTAAATCAATCATTAAAGGGGGAAGCAAGCACCTTAAATCAATCGCTCAAGACGGAAATATCAGGAGTTGCCGCTGATGTTTCTAAAGTAGCAGCTACGGCGGACAGTTCCACAAAAGCCGTATCTGCAGCTGCGATTAATTCTGCTAATTCAGTAACTCAAGCAGCCAATCAAATTACATTAACAGCCAACCAAGTCAATTCTTTAGTAGCAACCAACCGCGGCAGTTTAGTCTCAACTCTGAATAACATCAATCAAAGCAGTCAGGAACTGCGGGTAGCTGTCAGCAGTTTGAGTCCGACAATTAATCGAATCAACCAAGGACAATTGCTGAACAATTTAGAAGTTTTATCAGCGAATGCTGCCCAAGCTTCTAGTAATTTGCGAGATTTATCCAGCCAAGTAAACAATCCCGCCAATTTGCTATTATTGCAGCAAACTCTAGATTCTGCACGAGCTACATTTCAGAACGTGCAGAAAATTACTTCCGACGTGGATGATTTGACGGGAGATCCGGCTTTCCGCAACAATATTCGCAGGTTGTTCAACGGATTAGGAGGCTTGTTGGGTTCGACAGAACAACTGCGACAGCAAGTTAAAGTGACTCAAACATTAGCCCCCCTTTCTGAGAAAGTAAATGCGAGTACACATCCCAGAGATTCATCAGTAGATCCTGGATTTCCTCGCTTGCAAAAACAGCCCAAATTGCCTGTTATACCTTCTCAAACTGCCCGGTCAGTAGAACCAGTTGCTCCCGAAAAGACCCATTAAAACAGGGTATCATTGAATAACCGCCCTTGCACAAAAGTCAGGGCTGTTTCATTCTCGGTAGGGGCCGTGCCCCCGTGCCGGCCCTCTTGGTCTGATCTGCCGATCGAATCCTCTAGGTCGGGGGTAGGCACGGGGAGTAGGGGCCGTGCTACCCCTACAAAATTCATGTTTTTGGTGAGAATGAAACAGCCATTGCACAAAAGTGGCGATATACTCTAATTAGTAACCAGCGCAATACACACCCAGATTACAGCTAGTTAATAAGGTGCGCCTTTCGCACCCAGGCATTAAAGTTATTGTCCAAATCCTATTAACAAAAAACTCTTTCTATCGAAACAAAGAAAACCAATGACGCAAACATTATCGAAACCGGACGTAACCAAAAGTCAGTATAATATAACTTGGGAAAAATTGCCAGATGACTTTAAATTACCAGACGATCCCGTGGAAAACATCGACCAACCACTTTTAGCTGCGGCCTTGCGAGAAGCTTTGGATCTCGCAGGATTTATCCTAGCTTCAATGCTAATAGCTTCCAATTTTGGACTCTGTGCCAAAGTTAACGGCAAAACAGTAGTAAAAGCCCCTGATTGGGTGTACGTTCCGTCGGTATTGCCAGCAGAACCAGGAGAAGTTCGCCGCAGTTATACGCGCAATGCTGAGGGAGAAGTACCTGCTGTAGTGATGGAATTTTTATCCGATACTGACGGCAGTGAATATTCAAATAAACCGACATATCCTTACGGAAAATGGCGGTTTTATGAGCGAATTTTGCAAGTGCCGATTTATGTAATTTTTGAACCTAAGTCGGGAGTATTGGAAGTGTACAGACTCTCTGCGTCGGGAGAATACGAATTGCAAGAACCGGATGCTAATCAGCGATTCTGGATAGAATCAATGGGTTTATTTCTGGGGGTTTGGGAAGGTGAAAAATCTCAGAGAACGGGTTATTGGTTGCGCTGGTGGGATGAGAATGGCAATTTGCTGCTGTGGGGTGCGGAACGGGTGGAACAGGAACGCCAGAGGACCGAAGAGGAACGCCAGAGGGCCGAAGAGGAACGCCAGAGGGCCGATCGATTAATGGCATACTTGAGAAGTCAGGGCATTGATCCTGATGGCATTTGAAGGTGTAGGGTTCGCGCGATCGAACAACAGTTAATAAAATTGAGAAAATAGTTGCGCTCTCAAAAGCTTAATCTAAAAAAAGGATAAGGAGAAAACATGACACAAACAGCAGTCAAAAACTCTGTCACCGATAGTTGCCTGACTCTAAGAGGAGTGAGTTGGTCGCAATTTGAATCGCTAGAAGCCGCTTTTGAGTCTGTCGGCGGTATCAAATTTGCTTACTTAGATGGAATTTTAGAAATTATGACAGTTAGCCCCGAACATGAAGAGACAAAGGGTACTATCAGGGCTTTATTAGAAGCATACCTGAGAGAAAAGGGCATCCGGTTTTATATCAAGGGCGGGCCGACTTTGGGTAGTAAAGAACTGGGGGCGAGAAAGGAGCCTGATGAATCATATAATTTGACGACTAAAAAGGCAATTCCCGATTTGGCGATCGAAGTTGTATTCACCAGCGGTGGCATCGATAAACTTCAACTATACAAGCGGTTAGGCATACCTGAAGTCTGGTTTTGGGAAGATGGAGTGCTGAGTATCTATTATTTGAGGGAGGAGTACGAAAAAGTCGATTGCAGCGAGTTGTTACCGGAGTTAGACATTGCTTTGTTAGTGAGATATGTAACTTACTTCGATCAATATGATGCTGTTACTGAATTCATTAAGGCTTTGCGGGAATAGTTCAAATCAACTTTAAATATAACTCGAATCAAGGAGCGATTGACATGGTTCAAGCATTAACAAAATCAGTAACATTTGACGAATTTATTGCATGGTATCCGGAAAATTCCGAATACCGCTACGAACTGCACAATGGAGTAATTGTTGAAATGCCCAAAGGAACTGGCCAACATTCAGAAATCTCTGGCTTTCTCAATATAGAAGTTGGCGTTGTATGTCGCAATGCCCGATTGCCCTATTTCCTTCCCAAAGAATGTGTCCTTAAACCCGATCGCGACGAATCAGGATATGAGCCAGATGTCATCGTTCTCGATCGACAGCAAGTGATCAATGAACCGCGTTGGGCAGCAGAATCAATTATCACAATGGGTTCGTCGGTGCGTTTAGCAGTAGAAGTTGTCAGCACTAACTGGCAGACTGACTATCTTACTAAACTACGCGATTATGAAGAAATGGGCATTCTTGAATACTGGATTGTGGATTATTTGGGATTGGGCGGGAGACGCTACATCGGCAATCCCAAACAACCTACGCTTTCGCTTTATCAATTGGTTGATGGGGAGTACGAGTTGACGCAGTTCCGGGGAGAGGAGAGAATTGAATCGGCTGTTTTTCCAGATTTGAACTTGACTGCTCAACAGGTGTTTAACGCAGGAATTGTTAATGAATAAGGAGCGAGTTTGCTAGGACTACAACAATATTAGAAGAAAAATTAGATCGGCCATTGCTATTTCCCGGATTAACCTGGCAACAATTCAAAATCTTAGCACCGATTTGGGATATTCTAGGTGTTAAATTGTCGTTTTTAGCGGGAGTGCTGGAGATAGAGAAAATGCCTGGAAGAAAACACGAAACAGCTAAGGAGAGAATAGGTGATTTTCGGCAAATCTATTTGATGAAAGCAGATAGAGATTACACTCCAACAGGTTCGATGACATTGGAAAGCGAAGAAGGTTTAGTCAGAAGGGAAGCAGATAAATCATAGGAATTGGGTGCTAATAGGGAACGTCCAGATTTGGCGATCGAAGTTGTCGTCACTAGCGGCGGAATTGATAAGGATCGTCAATTAAATAATTTCCCTTTTTTCTTGTGGGATGGGCGTCCCGCCCGCCCAGAAAGGACGGGCGGGACGCCCATCCCACAACAAACAGGAAAAGTGGATTTTATTTAATTCTCATTCCTAAGCTAGAGGCTTACAAACGGCTGCAAATCCCTGAAGTCTGGTTTTGGGAAAACAGCCGAATGTCTCTGTATGCTCTCAAACAGCAAGGATACGAAGAGATTGCAAGTTCCCAATTGCTCCCAGAACTCGATATGGGTTTACTCGTCAGGTGTGTTAATATGCCGAGTCATGTTGAGGCAATTAAGGAATTCAAAAGTGCGATCGCTGCGGATGTGTAGTCAAAAATAGATAATACCAGAAGCCCGACTTCTTGAAGAAGGCGAGGCTCTCAAGCACGAGAGCGTTTTACGTTTAATTAAATTAACCTACTTAGTTGCTGAAAACAAGTTTATAATAGATATACAACTCACAGGAAGCACGACCATGACAACAGTCGTTCCCACCCTCCAAACTTCTGAAATCGTATACCCTAGCGCTGATGGAGAACCATTGGCAGAAACTTACGACCATGTTTACGCAATCTTAACTACTTTAGAAGTCTTAAAACAATACCTCGCAGACCGTCGAGCTACTGTTTTAGCAAACCAATTTTTATACTACGCTCAAGGTTTTCCAAAAGTCCGTGTAGCACCAGACGTGATGGTGATTTTTGATGTGGAACCGGGTGGCAGAGATAATTACAAAATCTGGGAAGAAGGTCAAGTGCCGAAAGTGATTTTTGAAATTACCTCACCAGGTACAAAGTCGGAAGATCAAAATAATAAAAAAGACTTGTACGAAAGGTTAGAAGTTCAGGAATACTGGTTGTTTGACCCTAGAGGTGAATGGATTCCCGAACAATTGCGGGGGTACCGACTGGGAGTAGAGGGGTATCAATTAATTAGAGATAATCGCAGCGATGTATTGCAACTGCGGTTAGAAATAGAGGGAAAAATTCTTGGGTTTTATCGGGAAGATAATGGAGATAAATTATTGATTCCAGATGAATTGGCTTCAGCTTTAAAAGCGGAACGGCAACGTGCTGAAGCGGAACGGCAACGTGCTGCTGAACTCGAATCTTTGCTAGCGCGTTATCGAGAACAATTTGGAGAATTGCCGGAGGATAACGGCTAAAGATGCAGGGGTGCGATCGCGCTTGACCAATTCGATCGCACTTTTATTTCTTTAGCAAATTGTTAGTTGAATGACGATCCGTCAGAACCAGGAAAAATTAGAGGAGCCAGGATTAGGGGATGCGTAAGTCCTGTATCATTTACACTTCAGTGTATTCTTTGCCTTTTTGAGACTCTAACCAACGTTGATAAGCTTCCTTGTCGCCTCCAAAGGAATCGACAGAAACTTGACGTTCTGGCATGGGTTTGAGGGGAGCATCAATAGGGGAATATTGGCAATAGCAGATTACTACCATATCAAATTCACCGATCGGAATATCGGGAGTATAAGTCTCAACCCGCGCCACTTCCCACTCACCTGTGCGGTAATGAGTGCTGTAACCGTGCCGAGTTGGATCGTGTTCTGCTTCCACACGAACAAATTCTGGGGGGCGATAGCCAACTTCAGGAATTGGGCCATCAGAAGAGTCAAAGTGTTCTGCCAAAATGCGAGTCAATGATTGAGTGTGTTGAAACTTGCGTTTTTCCCAACCAGGTTGGCGCTTGTCTGCTCTAAAGACAATCCATTTACGCATCTTCATCCTCCTTGCTTTCTAGTTCTTTGTACCAGTCGGGAAACTCTGTTTTTCCTTGAAAAACACAATCAACTTTTAGAATAGGGCCGTCAATTTTCTCAATCTCAATCAGCTTCCAACCATACTTTTCTTCCATCTCTTCACAACAATCTGGATCTGCCGCTCCATGTCGAGACTTGTCTTCGTCTGGATCGTAACGCAACCAGTTTGGATTATTTGGCATAATTGTATTGCTCCCTGTGTTGGGTTGACAACATTGGAGAAGTCGTCTGGACTCGGTATTTGCGGTACTGCGTCCGGGCGCGTCTTTGTCAAATTATAGAATAATTCAGGGCTTACGCACTCCGACGCCTAGAAACCGGGTTTTTTACCGAATCTGCCGATCGCAGTGTAGTATTCTCGTAAAAAAACCCGGTTTCTGACCACCCGTGCGTCCTGGACTGAACCCGACAATTGATTGAATTTGCTTGACAAATATCATTTAATATGGTTTCTAGGTTTCAGCGAAAATTTTAAATGGCGAAGGGCGATCGTTTTGCGATCGAACTTGGGCAATCTAGAGATAGGTGCTTTGCGAGTGCCTGGAAAACAGCGACGCCAAGAGTTAGCAATGGAAAGTACACAGAAAAAATCTAGTGATAGTCGGGTTCATCGGAGCGATCGAATTAAGCAGATTTTTGCGTTAGTATCAATGGTTTCGTTTGGTGGTTCTGCGATTTTTGGTATTTTCAGTCTGTTCAGCAGCGGTTTGAGCAGCCAGCACCAACAAAAGCCGACGCCTGTGGCTGTTTCTCAGGAATCTTTGCTGGCGGCGCAGGAACGGGGATATCAGACGGTTTTGCAGCGGGAACCCCAGAATCAGACGGCTCTGGAGGGGTTGGCAAATGTGCGGTTGCAGATGAATAATAAGGTGGGGGCGATCGAGCCTTTGGAGAAGTTGGTGAAGTTGAATCCAGATCGGGCTGATTATAAGGTATTGTTGGGGCAGGCGAAGGGGAAGAAGTAGCGGAAAGGGCGATTCCCACAAAAAGTTAACACTTAGAAAATTCTGAGTAAAAGAGAAATAAATGGTTATAAGTCAACATATACTTTTGTATTCAGATGATCCAGGAATAGGGGGAAGTGCACGATACGATCACTCAATTCTATGTGGTTTAGCAACGTCAGGATACCAAGTCTCTTATGTAAACTCCGAGACATCCAGCCCAATGATAACTTGCCAAAAAAAGCTGGGGATTCAACATTGGTGGCTGGATTTCAATACAGTTAATGAGTTTGGACGTACCTTGACCAATCCATCCGATGCTCAAAGAATTATATCTAGTGCTAAACCAGATCTAATTGTCTTTAGTGATGCCTGTCCCCTCTCTAATTTTGCAGCTAAGCAGGTAGCTATTCAACTTAGAATTCCCTACATTACTGTTGTAGGTTTTGCAGCTCCCTATCTAGCCGAGCGATTTACTGACTACTTAGAAGAATTGGCACATCATTATGAGCAAGCTAAATTTGTTTTGGCAATCGCCCGCGAAACTTTGAATTTACTGCATGAACTATTTAGGCTTCCTAAAGATAAGGGAGAAGTTATTTACTGGGGACGACCTAGTGAGTATTTTGAAACTCCCAAGGCAGCAACTCGACAACGCCTACGCCAAGAATTTGATATTCCTTTAAATGCTGTGGTTTGTTTTACGGCTGCTCGCTTAGATCCCAGGAAAGGATTTGAATATCAGATAGAAGCCATTAAACAGCTTCATCAAAGCTCAGTATGGTCTAACCTTTACTTTGTTTGGGCTGGTTTTGGAGATTTAGAAACTCCATTCAGGGAGACAGTAAAGCAACTAGGAGTAGACACGCAAGTTAAAATATTAGGACAGCGATGGGATATTTCAGACTGGATGGATGCGGCTGATATTTTTATTTTGCCTTCCGTATTAGAATCATTAGGGCTAGCTATTATAGAGGCGATGGCAAAAGGGCTGCCCGTAATAGCTTCAGCAGTTGGTGGAATTCCCGAAGTTTTGGGCGATACTGGCAAACTACTTCCCGATCCAAAAATAGATTCGCAGGGCACAGTTAGAGATTTAGTTAAAACAGTTAGTGCTTGGTGCGCGAATTCAAAATTACGTCGGTCAATAGGTCAGTCGTGCAAAAAGCGAGCAGAAAAGATGTTTAGGGAAGAACAAATGGTCACAAATACTATTGAAGTAATAGAACGTGCTTTATTACCATTCAGAGATTATGTTTCACCAGGTCTATCAATAATTCTGCCGGATAAATGCTTTCCAAACATGATCGTAGCAGACCCAAAAACTTGTCCTTGGCCCTACCAGCGTCAGGGTATTCCTCACAACTGGTATGTGGACAGGCGCTTTCCAGATGTAGGATTTCAGAATAGAGATGAAGCCCATATTCTTTACAATACAGCTTTGAAATTTAAGGGAAAAAGAGCTCTAGAAATAGGGTGCTTTATGGGTTGGTCAACTTGTCATTTAGCACTGGGAGGAGTTGAGCTAGATGTTATCGATCCTTTGTTGGGAAGAGCAGATTTTTATGAAAGTGTAAGCAATTCGCTTCAATGCGCTGGCGTACTGAACTCAGTTAATCTAATAGCTGGCTTTAGTCCACAGAAAGTAGAAGAATTAACAACTCAATTACAACGTCGTTGGTCATTAATTTTTATTGATGGAGAACACGCTGCTCCCGGTCCCCTCCAAGATGCTATTGTTGCTAATAAAGTTGCAGAAGCAGACGCTATAGTTTTATTTCACGATTTACCATCTCCTGATGTCGCCCAAGGCTTAGATTACCTAAGACAAAATGGATGGAATACAAGGGTTTATCAAACAATGCAAATCATGGGTGTGGCTTGGCGAGGGAATGTAGAGCCTGTTAAACATCTGCCAGATCCCAAAGTTAAATGGCTCTTGCCAGAGCACATAAAACATTATTCTGTCAGCGGTATATCGCCTCAGTTTCTTACTGATCTATCTAGCTATGTTGAGCAATACCAGAAAGATTCCTCCGAACAATCTGTATTAACGGCTCTGTGTCAAACCAGAAAAAATATCGCTGAACTGTGGCTTAATACAGCAGATGTTCTGCTTGAAAGTGTCTACTTGAGCGACATCGGTAAAGGTCATCAACTAATACTAGGTAGTGGAATTTGCAATCAACCTCTAACCACAAGTGAACAGACTTATGTGGGCGAGCTAGTAAGCATAATTTCTTCTAAAGGATTTGACAATCCAAAAGCTATCCAGTGTGTACTAGCTGGAATGCTTTATGTCAATGCTTATCATTTATCCCTCCCACAGGATCTCCCTCGCATCCCTCATTGGCTCCTCAACGACTATCTGAAATTTATACTTAACTGTCAACCCTATTTTCAAGAAATTGGCGAGGCAGATAGTTACTGCAAATATATGCAGGAAATAGTAAATTACTTACACCGATCTATTTTTACGAATCCAAATTCGGATTTTTGGCGTAATGTATGTAGTCAATTTTTACAAATCACATCCTTCATACCTCTTTATTTTAATGAAGTTAATCTTAAAGACCTTTATATTAAACGTTCGGAAATTACAGCATTTGCTCTCAAAGAAGAAGGACAGGAAGTGGACTGGGAATTTGCTGAGCGCTCTTTAACCAGAAAAAAAATTCGGCTGGGTATCCTGGCTTCACATTTCACGCCAGCAGCAGAAACCTTTGCCTCACTGCCTGTGTATGAGTATATCAGTCGAGATTTTGAAGTTATTTTGTATTCCTTAATGAGCAATGGGCATCCCCTAGAGGAATATTGTCAAAGCTGCGCTAATTCGTTTAAGCTGCTGCCGAAAAATTTAAATGAACAGGTCAAATTAATTCGGGAAGACGACCTAGACATATTGTTTATTGCCACAAATGTGACAGCAGTCACTAACCAAATATATTTACTAGCGCTGCACCGAATGGCAAGAATTCAAGTAACCAGTGTTGCCTCAGTAGTAACCACAGGAATACGGAATATAGATTATTATATTTCTGGTAAATTGACCGAATCGTTTGAAGATGCAGAACAGCACTACCAGGAGGAATTATTAAAACTTGATGGTTCTGCACATTGCTTTAGTTATGGAAATGAGCAAAATCTAGCTAGTACAAAAGTAAATCGGGAAAGCCTCGGTATAGCAGAAGACGCAGTAGTTTTTATCTCAGGAGCTAACCTGTTTAAAATTATTCCAGAGTTGCGTAATACTTGGGCCAAAATAGTAGCTGCTGTCCCGAACTCAGTGTTAGTTCTTTATCCGTTTGGGCCAAACTGGTCCAATTATTATCCCAAGCAAGTCTTTATAGAGAGTCTAAATGCAGCCTTTTTACAGCACGGTGCAGATCCAGATAGTTTGCTGATATTAGACCCTACACCTGTACCAAACCGATATGATATCAAAGAATACCTGAAGCTGGCAGATATATATCTTGATTCCCATCCCTTTTCAGGAACAACATCTCTGATTGACCCCTTGGAAGTTGGTCTACCTATAGTAGCAAGACAAGGAGCTTGCTTCCGCTCTGTAATGGGTGCAGCACTTCTACAACAACTAGGCATACCAGATTTAGTTGCCGAAAGTGAAGAGTCTTACCTCCAATTAGCTATCGGCCTCGGAACTCACCCTGAATTTCGGCACCAAAAGAGTGCTCAGGTTAAGCAAAAAATGCAGGGAAATCCGGGATTTCTAGACAGCCGCTCTTACTCCGCTGAAATCGGCAGGCTGTTCCAAGAAATTTTCAGAAAATACCAGTCAAATGCTCTGGCGAAAAGACTCAATTTGAGAGAGATAAATCTGATTATTTTTCCAGATTGGAGTCAGCCAGAAGAATTACTCTTGCCAGGTTTAGCGAGTGCGATCGCAGCGGTCGCAGTTCATCCAGATAAGAGCAAGATAACTCTACTTGTAGACAACAGCAATATTTCTGATGAAGATGCTAATCTAGCTTTATCTAGTGTTGCCATGAATCTTCTTATGGAAGAAGATTTAGACGTTTCTGAGGGTCCTGAAATTGCACTCAGTGGAGAGTTTAGCAAAATCCAGTGGGAAGCTCTAATGCCTCGCCTTCACGCTAGAATCGTCTTGGAAAATGAGAACACAGAGGCGATCGCTCAAGCTAAGGCAGAAAATCTTGCCCTATGGCAAATAGACAGTTTGTAGGCAATGACCATCTGAGAAACTTAGAGAACGAACTCAATACCTACGTTTTTGAAAAATATGGATTATCAAAGATTTTTCGAGCAACTCCCTAGCTTGTATGAAAACTGGGAACAAGGTTTAGCCTTTCCCAAGTCTGATCGGTTTCAGAAAATCCTGAACCAAGTTACAGGTATGACAACAGCAAATGTTATGCAGTTGGTCAATTTTGCTGTGGAATGCCTGGAACCTAATGAGGTTTACTGTGAAGTAGGATGCTTCCAAGGCGCAAGTTTAATTGCAGCCCTTCTGGATCATCCAGAACAGATGGCTTATGCAGTGGATAACTTCTCGGAATTTGATACTTTCGGGGATAGTTTTGAAAAATTGACTGAAAATTTATCAAGTTTCAATTTGTCAGAGCAAGTTTTTCTATGTCCGCAAGAGTTTGAAGAGTTTTTCTCCGAACTGGGTGGACTTGAGACTGAAGATAAAATTGGTTTTTATTTTTATGATGGAGCGCACGATTACCGATCGCATTTAATGGGATTACTTTTGGTAAGACCCTTCTTGGCTGAGCGAGCGCTCATTCTTGTCAGCAATAGCAATTGGTCAGCCCCGCAACAAGCTAACTGGGATTTCTTAGCTGCTCATCCTGAATGCCAGTTACTTTTAGATAAGGCGGACGGCTCTGATAACTATAAAATTTGGAAGGGCGTGCAACTTTTTGTTTGGGATAAGACTAGAAAGCATCAAGAGGAGGGAGAAACTTTCGGAGCGAGACGAAATCAAGCAGTCATTGCATCCTTAGATAAGCTGCAAGAAGAAGAGCGTCAAAAAATTATAGCTACTCTACATAACGAAGCCGTAGAATTGCACTGCTCTGGTGCAATAACACCGGCAAATAAGGGTAAAATTGTCAATCCACAGGATGAAGAATTATTTTTATCTTGGTCGAGCGACAATCTAGAAAAAGCTGAAAAAAAATATCAAGAAGTTTTGCGATGGGAACCAGACAATGCAGATGCTTGGCTCCATTTGGGTACCCTCTATTACATGAAAGAGCAATATCAAGATGCAATATTGTTGCTGCTCAAGTCTATAGAAATTGACCCGCTCAAAGCTATCAGGCATTATAATTTAGGTGTGGTGCTAGAAGCTGTTGGCGATCGCGTGCAAGCTATTCGAGCTTATCAAGAGGCGATCCAGCTACATCCTGAGAATATCCAAGCTTATAACAATTTAGGTAATATCCTTGCGGAAGCGGGTGAAATCGAGCAAGCTGAATCAGTTTATCGTCAGGCGATCAGAGCTAATCCAGAACATTTTGGTGGCTATCTGAATTTGGGTAACATTCTGATGTTGCGACAGCAAATTGATGAGGCGATCGCAGCCTATGAAACAGCCCTTAGACTCAAACCACGCTATCCGGACATTCTCAATAATCTAGGTCTAGCATTTGAAGCTAAAAATGATAAAGCTCAAGCCTATTCCTACTTAGGGTATGCTTCTTATCGACAGAATAAACCTGAAATAGCGATTAGTTACTTTAACAAATTTCTCGAAATTCAAACTGGAGATATAGATTGTTATATTGCCTTGGCTGACTGTTATAAATTAACGAATCAATATGATAAAGCTTTGAAAGTTTATGAAGATAGCACCAGTTTATACCCAAAGGAAGAGAACCTTTACTTTTCATGGATATTAACCTTGCAAAAGGCTGGGCGGACACAGGAAGCGATTGCAGTGGCTAGGAATGCTTCAAAACTTCTGCCAAATGCTTTACAACTAAATCGAGAAGCAGAACTCCTACTGCCGGTTATTTATGATTCCCCAGAAGAAATTAAGTTTTATCGGCAGCGATTCGTTCAGGGGTTGCATAATTTTAGTCAGCAAATCTCCTTGGAAAATGCTGAAAAGAAAAAGAATTCTTTAAAGGGGATCAGTTGCTATCAAAACTTTCTACTTCAATACCAAGGTAGTAACGACTTAGAGTTACAAAAACAGTATGGACAGTTAGTTTATAGAATCATGGCTGCTAACTATCCCCGCTGGGTCTTGCCTCGCCCAATGCCTATTCTCAACCCAAAAGAGAAAATTCGCATTGGTTATGTTTCTCATGGTATGCGGGGCAATGGGGTAGGCAAACTTTTGCTTGGCTGGCTTCGCAACTGCGATCGCCAGCAATTTGAGGTGTATTGCTACCATATCAACCCTGAAGAGGATGCCCTAACTGAAAAATTTCGAGTTTATAGCGATGTTTTTCATGAGATTACAGGCGATCTAGAAGGCGTTTGTAAACAAATTGTCTCAGACCAATTGCACATCCTGGTTTTTGTAGAAATTGGGATGCACCCGCAGATGATACAAATGGCAGGATTGCGACTTGCCCCCATCCAATGTACGAGCTGGTTACATCCTGTTACGTCGGGTATGCCAACGATAGATTACTTCCTATCTAGTGAGGCAATGGAACCAGAGAATGCTGCGGAGCATTACTCTGAACAACTAATCCGCTTGCCTAAGTTAGGAATGTCTTGTACTAAACCAATCATTCCTACACTGACAAAAAAAAGAGCGGATTTTCTACTGCGCGATGACGGAGTAGTGTATCTATCCTGTCAATCTCTGTCTAAGTATCTCCCGCAGTATGATTATATCTACCCAGAAATTGCTCAAAAAGTACCTCAATCTCAGTTCGTCTTCGTAGCTCACGAAAGCCCCCTGATTACTGAGAAATTACAGCAACGTCTTAAACAAGCTTTTGCTAAGTATGGCTTGAAAAATGAAGACTACTGCATCATTTTACCCAGGCAAATTATCATTAATTACTGGCAACTTAATCTGCTTGCGGATATTTTCCTAGACACCTTTAATTGGTCGGGAGGCATTACTACCCTAGAAGCGATCGCTTGTAATTTGCCCATCGTCACCTGTCCAGGCGAATTGATGCGCGGCCGTCAATCCTATGGGATGCTAAAAATACTAGGTCTAACAGATACGATTGCCCAAGATGAGGCAGAGTATATTGACATCGCTATAAAATTGGGATTAGATGCGGAATGGCGACATACTCTCTCCCAGCAGATGAGCGATCGCCATGCTAATCTCTACGAAGACGTAACCTGTGTCAAAGCGCTTGAGCAGTTCTACCGACAGGTTGTGGCAGACAAGCTAACCACTGATGCAAAAACACCGCCACTATTGTCAACAGCTAAGAAAAAAGTTCTCCATGTTGGCTGCGGGCCTTATTCCATATCAGGCTTGCATGACACTTTCCAAACTGATGAATGGCAGGAAGTGCGGCTTGATATTGACCCAAATGTAAAGCCAGATATTATTAGCTCTATTACAGATATGAGTCCGGTGTCCAGCCAGTCGGTTGATGCAATCTGGTCATCCCATAATATTGAGCATATCTATCCACACGAAGTGCCGATCGCCTTAGCTGAATTTTACCGCGTACTGAAGCCCGGTGGATTTGTTTTAATCACCTTGCCAGATATCCAGAAAGTAGCAGAGTATGTAGCTCAAGGGAACTTAGAGGAGCCTATCTACCTTTCTCCTGCTGGCCCAATTGCTGCAATTGATATTCTCTATGGTTTGGGTACAGATCTCGCCAAAGGTAAATACTACATGGCACATCGCACGGGTTTCACACAGGAAAGTCTCGCTCAGAAAATGCGGCAAGTTGGTTTCCATCCCGTTGAAGTCCACAGTGAAAACCTCAATCTTTGGGCAACAGCTTATAAGCCTATTGAATGACAAAATATCATTCTGTACTGTTCTTTGATTAAAAAAGATAAGTGGCTTTCTGCTAATAATTTGCTTTAGCAGATCGCTTCCAAGTGTGTTCGTATAATTCTCGCGCGGCTGGGTGCAACAAATCGCAATCTAAAACCCCTTTCAACACTTGCATCAACAGCTCAGAATCTACCTCAGCCGATTCCTTTGACTTCAAAATCTCGATGACACCGAGAGAATATAGCTCTTCTCCTTCATACCTTCCAAGCAAGATAGACAGCTCAATCAAGCGCAATAGGTTGTTAATATTTGTAGGACAAATCTCCCGCAGATGCTGCCGGATTATCCATGTCACTGGATAGTCGCCCAGAGCCTGTCGCCGCTTCGCTTCCACTTCTAGTACCTGCACCAGCTCTGCTGTCCACAAATCAACTTGCTCCCCATCCCCTTCCGTCATCCCTAACAGCCAAGTCGTCTGAGCTTCTGCCTCTTGTCCCTGCAACAGCAATGTCAACCCCAAATGCCAGTGCAGGGACTTATTCTCCGGCTGCGCGTGAATCGCCTGCTCATAGAAGTTTGCAGCCTGACTGTAATCTCCTTGAATCAAACATTCATACGCTTGCTGCTGCAAAGTGGTAGGTTCACTCAAAGCAGTCTTTTGTAAAAACTTGAGTTCTGTTAAATTTTCTATATGTG
The DNA here is from genome assembly GCF_036700445.1 of Microcoleus sp. T3_B1. Taxonomy (NCBI): domain Bacteria; kingdom Bacillati; phylum Cyanobacteriota; class Cyanophyceae; order Oscillatoriales; family Microcoleaceae; genus Microcoleus; species Microcoleus sp. T3_B1. Next base: position 17,486 of record NZ_JAUBOX010000019.1, on the reverse strand, counting down.
TAATTAATTCTTTTCGATAACGTTTGAGGGATATTTTCAGTTCTTCTTCTTGCTCTTGGTTGGCACAGTAGCGATTACTGGTTCTCCACCAACCCGATTCCTTGACAAAAGCTATATCTACTTGCCATAATGCTCCATCTAATGGGCGATAGCTAAGGTCAACAATATCATAGATTACAAATCCATGTGATTTCATAAAACTAACGATCTCATGAATTTTTCCAAACAGAGCTGCTTCTACAATCAAATAATCTGTAGCCTCAAGAGTTTGAATAGCCCCTTCTAGCACGTCGAGTTCCCTGCCATCAACATCTATTTTGATTAAGTAAGGGTATTCTAATCGGTGTTCTCTACAGATTTCATCTAGGGTAATAGCTTGTACAGTCCTTAATTCTAATTCTTCAGAATCACTCCCCTCAGAAGAGTCAGAAATTGAAGAGTGTACTAAGTTGAGATTAATTTCGAGCCTAACAAGCCCAGATTTTTTGCTGGCAGCAGCCATGATGTACTCTGCACGCTCAAGAGTTTTACATAGTTGTGCGAGATAAGGTTCGTTCTCTTGGATGGGTTCAATCAGAAAATGGCTTGATTTAGGAAAAACTTCATAAAGTGCAAATGTTCCTAATGCAGCACCCACATCAATAACTGTTTTAGGTTCAAAGCCCAGTTGCTTTACATTGAATAATGACCAAGTCATTGAATCTCTCGGAATAATTATATCGTCGGTCATACCTACTTGAAGCCTCACTATTATTAGAAGTAAAGAATTGAACGGTTAATTACAAGAATCTAAGTATTTTTGCCACATTTGCTCATAAGCTTTCTCCATTTCCCGCGCAAACAGATTCCCATTCCACAGAGGTGCTGTTTGCCGTGACTGTCGTAATTTCCAAGCTATTTGCTGTCGCAGAGAAGAGTCTTTTCCTAAACGAATTCCCCATTCCACATATTCTTCATCTGTCCAAGCAATTCCCTCACTCACACCTGCATTCACCATCATCGTGTAGCTATTGCGACTAGAGAACTGTTGTCCTACGCGGGTTACTATAGGAATGCCCATCCACAGGGTTTCCATTGTGGTTGTAGCTCCGTTATAAGGATAAGTATCGAGTACCACATCAGCAATAGCTAGGTTGGCTCGGTGAATTTCCTCTGAAGATACCAAGGGAAGAAATCGCAAACGCTCCCCAGCCACACCCTCAGATTCTGCAATCTTAATAAAAAAGTTTTGGAGGGCTTCTTGATCCGCTAATCCTTTAACAATGAAGTAGCTATTGGGTACTGCTTGCATAATTTGCATTTGCAGCCGTACCGTATTCGGATTGTATTTATATCCTCTCTGAGCGCTCAGATATATAATAGCATCACTAGGAATATTCAAATTATCCCGACGCAGCGTTGGCACACCTACCTCAAAACCATCTACTGCTATGTAAGTTTGAGGTAAACGCCAGATCTTTTCCGTGTAGTAATCCTGAGCGGATTCTGGTAAAACGTAAGGATCGGCAATGTAGTAATCAATTGCTGGTACTCCTGACGCATCCCAACCAAGCCAGGTGACTTGTACGGGTGCTGGTTTCATTGCCATAATCTCAGAAACATTATTCAGAGTCAGACTATCGAGATCGATCAAAATATCAATCTCATCTTTGTTAATCAGTTCTGCTGTCCCACTACTATCTAAGGGCAATTTATACGCCTTGTCAGATTGACTAATATACCATTCTTGCAAAGGGTCATTTGTCTGTTCCGAACTTAATAAATAAGTATTGATTTCAAAAAACTCGCGGTTATGATACTGAAATAACCACCGGGCTAAATGTCCGACAGAATGCTTGCGGAGACAATAGGAAATATATCCAATCTTTAAGCGTTTCGTAGAACTTTTATTATATTTCGGATTAGAAAAACGTTTTTGGCGATATCGCTCTACTTGATCTTTCGCATAGTTTTCTATATTTTTTTGACAAATTTGACCAATTTGGCTCCTAATTATTCCATTCTCTTCAGGCCGATCCTGAAAGTACGGAAAGAAAAAACAAGAACTAAATAAGCGGATTGTCGCAGTTGAAGTGAGGGAGGAAGGTTGTTCTTCGTGTAAAGCAGCAAGTAGAGATTTATGAGTCTCCATGACCGAACAAAACTCATCCCAATAACCACCCGCGCTCATTAAACCACGCATAATCAGATGATTAGCATAAACTTTATCCGCTAACTTATCTATGACTGAATAACATAACTTGGCAGTTTCAATCCCTTTAGAATATTCACAAATATCTTGATAAAGACAAGAGAGAGTTCGTAATAATTCTGGATTCTTTGGTTCTAAACATAATCCTAGTTCAGTAAAACGTGTCGCTAGAACAAATTGCTTGGCTGAGTAAGCCGTATTGTAGACAAACTCGATCAAATTATCTAAAAAAGGAATGATTTCTTTAATATAAGGGAGACAGGCTTCTGTTAAATTAAAAGAGGATGGGTGAAGAGGAGCCTGTTCTAAAACATTTTTCCAAACTTGCAGTAATAACTCAGAATCGGTGGTGGTTCCAGCTTCTGATTTGAGCAGCTCAATTACACCTAGCTCATTCAATTCATCTCCTGTATATCTGCCCAGTAAGGTGGATAACCCAATTAAATGCAACAGATTGTTAATATAATTAGGGTTAACTTCCCTGATATGCTGCCGGATTACCCAAGCTGATGAATAATCTGCTAGCTCTAATCGCCGTCGCTCAGCTTCAGCTTGTAGCACCTGTACCAAATCCTCTGTCCATTGTTCGATTTCTTCCGAACTACCCTCAGCCATTGCTAACAGCCAAGTTGTTTGAGCTTCTGTTTCTTGTCCCTGCAACAGCAATATCAATCCTAAGTGCCAGTAGTAGGACTTGACACTAGGTTCTACATTAATCCCTGCTTCATAGAGTTTTGCAGCTTGAAGATAATCACCATATCGGAAATATTCAGCAGCTTGCTCCTGCCAATCTGATGCCATAACCGACAAATTCTGATCAACCATAGGGTAAGCCTACATAAAAAAAATCTCTGAGAAATCAACCAGAGTATTACTAAATAAACCAAAGCGGATAGTACGCACGCGACTACCCGCTTCTTGCTTTTTCCTAAGAACTCAGTCGTAACATTTGCACTCAGGAATTATTTGGTAACTAGTGTCATGGCAGTATTACAGTTGACCGTGGCGCCATCAGCAACACCTACTGAAGCCGTACCCGCTGAGACACTTTCGCAAAGAACAGATTGAGTACCTTTTGCTTCTCCCGACGGAACTAAACCTACAGTTCCAGAATATCCCTTAAGAGCAGCAAGTGGGGTTGCAAGAACATGAGCTCCCTCAGCTACGGTAGAGAGTGTGTATGTGTAGTTAGTGGTGGAAGTTTTCAGACCAAGACCCAACGAAGTCATTTTATCGGTAAAAGTGCTAGTTTCTGCATAGACTGCTTGTTGAGCTTTGTTAATTGAACTAGCGTACTGCTTGGCTTCTGACTGCTTCGCTTTGTTTGCTTGGCTGAGGAAGGAAGGCAAAGCGATCGCCGACAAAATACCGATAATGATGATAACAACCAGCAGTTCAATCAGGGTGAAACCTTGATCCTGTCTTCTTTTGTTGAGCTGTTGCAGGAACTTGGCTTTAAATTCAGTCTTCATAAGTCTTTTCTCCGTGAGGGGTGGGATGCTTGATTTCTAACTCTTATATGTAACTTACCCAGTTATCCGCACTTTAATATCACCCCAAACTATTTTTTTTTTCAACTACTGGCTCTAATGCTCCAAAAGCACATACAGAAAGACTTCCAGCCTAATCAACAGTTCCTTGACTTCCTCAAAGGCAGTCTCATCACTAACAGACTCTAGGTTAACACCGATCGGCGAGCGGATTTGGAGCCACTGTTCTACTAGGGACACCACAGACTGTGGCCCATCCCAAAGAGGTAGCAAACAAGCAGCCATTGTACTCTCGATCGCCACCGGCGCTAGAGTTGGCACAATAATATAACGGCTAATCTCAAACGGCGTCTGGCTGTCAATGCAATTACTCAAGTCTTCCCTAATCTGGGAAGTCCTCAGTTGAGGGTGCAGGTGTACCCGTGCTTCCCGCCATTGAGCTTCCGTCCATTCCGCAACTGGCACAAAAGCCTGAGTTCTCGCGGGATTGCCGCACCAGAAATCAAACAAACGGTGCAGGGGATGTAACAAGTCAAATAAATGCAGCCGCTCTTCCAGAGAAGCTTCTGGCAGACTCATCGCCAAAAACGGAGGCAAATCATCTGGATCTTTGAACAAATCCATCAACTCCCAGCGGCGCCAGGCCACCATACTGATAAACTCTAAATCAGCACCTCTCAACATAGCAAACACTTCAGGAATGGTACAACCTTTATCACCCACGAATAAATAGTTAACCATAATCCATCCCTCATCCTGTGCGAAATCGGCATTCCACCCTGCCGCCTTGATCCCTATTTCATCTCTCAAGGCTTCCATTGTTTCCCGGACTATTTCTATCTCCAATTCTCCTGGACATCCATTCATTAATCCCATTGCTTTAAAAGCAGCTTGAGCGCGAAATACTTCGGCTCTACCATTTGAGCTGTGAAGGTTTGTGCGGATGATGCCATCGGTCGCCATAACTGATTTCATCGCTTGCAATCCAGCAACAGGGTCGGGCAAGAGATACAGAACGTCGTCAGCATTGATATAGTCAAACTGTAACCCTAAACTTGGTAACTCTTCTATCTTCAAAGCATAAAACTCTGCATTAGCAACCCCATGATACTGTAAACGTTGCTCAGCTAGTTTCACCGATTGTTCTGATAAATCGATGCCTACTATTTTCGCTCCCGGATTGGCTATAGCTAAAACCAAGGATTTATAACCGGTGCCGCATCCCGCATCTAGGATAACTTTACCTTCGGTATTGATAATTTTTCTATTTCTGAAGTAGTAAGCAGTTACAAGATTATGAAGGTAGAGCAATTCACTCTTGTCTTTTGGAGATTCTTCCAGCGGGGTTCTGGGATAAGGAGTATTGTCAAATTGCTGGCGAATGTTTTCTATTAACTCTAAATTTTGGTGATCCATGTTCAATTACACTCAACGCTGGCAAATTACCTTAGTATCTCAGAAAATCGCCGATCGCCCGCCGGGCCGCAACACATACTTGCCATAATAGTCTGAAACCCCCGCCCTAACCAGAAATTCCCCTCCTAAACTCCCTCATCGCTTCCACACTCGAAGCCATCAGCAAGCAGCGACACAGCAAGTTAATATCTAGATCTGGCAAAACCACACTTGAATAAATTTTTTCATAACCCTCAGAACCCAAGCGATACATAGCCAATACACCATCCTCCCAAAACCAGACTTCAGCAACTCCCAATACTCGATAGCGCTGCAATTTTTTGACATTACCGCTAGTGAAGATAACTTCGATACATAAATCTGGGGGAGAATTTGGGGTTATGCGTCGGACAATAAAGTAAGATTCATCAGCTTGTGCAGACACTACCCCTTCCTTTTCTTGGGTAAAACTTCCCGTAGGTGAAAACTCAATTTCATTTTCGGCGCAGTAGATAGACAGCAGCGTACAAATTGTCCGACTAAAAAATTCGTGTTCTGGGGAAACTGCCAATATTTCTACCTCTCCTTTGTAATAAAACAACCTCGTCCCTGGGGAGTCAGAAAACCCCTGTTCAATTAGCTTGAACTGTTCCCAGCTAATCCCGGACTGAATGAACCGTTGGTCTACTGGCTGTAAGAGTGTCTGTGTCATCATGCGAACCTCAATCAAGTTCTGGGTTTCAAACAACATTCATAAAGCATTAAATACTGTTAACGTTATTTCTGTGATAAGTTTAGATTGCCTTTTTTGCCCAAGGTGCGATCGCTCGATAAGCTGTTCTGCATTTAAATTATTATATGTCAAAAAACAATCCCACTCTTGTTGGGTGGCTTTGAGCAACGCCCGAATATACAATTTAAGTTCGCGACGACAGCTTACCAGACTTTCAAGTCGGCATAATGTCGTCGAGTCTCAGTTGTAAATTGGGAAACAGGTAAGAAGAAATAGTATCTCCCAAGCGATATTGTTGCTGCTGGTATGCACCATTAACTAACTGGCAGACTGTGAAAGTCGGTTGCTTTGGGTTGCCGATAAATTGCCAACCACCTAAGCCCCGAAAGTCCACAATCCAATATTCTGGGATATTCAAGAAAGCGTATTCTTCCACTTTTCTGGCATAATCATCTTGCCAATTAGTGCTGACCACTTCAGCAACAAGCTTCATTGTACTACCGTTACAAATAACTGGTTCTTTTTGCCAAAGGGGTTCTTGACCGAGTTCTGATTTATCTAAAACAACTACGTCAGGACGCAGCGCTGTAGCTTCAGCATAGAGTGGTTTGATTAGACAATTTTTAGGCACCAACCAGTTGAAGTTATCCCGAAAGATTTCGACATAAATTTTACCCGCAATACTCCCGGCAACAGCTTCGTGAGGGCCCGTAGGTGACCTGTCTCTGAGTTCTCCGTCAATTAGTTCATAGCGTGTATTATCCCCATATTGGGCGATAAACTCCTCAAAGCTAAGTAATTTGGCTGTGGTGTAGGTCATAGATCGTGTTTTAACGGGATGTAATTTAATTGTAAGTTTAGTTAAAACTGAGATATTGCACCATTCTCAATTAGCCGTAGGGGCGGGTTCGCCAACAGCCTTAAATCTTGCAAATAGGTTCTATAAACCCGCCCGACCCCACGAAAAATCCTCTTATTGATATTGCTGCAAGATGTCAGTTAAAATCGACTATCTGGCAAAAAAACAAAGGTTTGGTACTTTGCTCTCAATCCTGCCCCTCTGCTAATCTTCTATTACTTCCGGGCTTAGCACAAACTTGCGATAATAGTCTCAATGCCTAATTATACAACCAACTACCACCTCCATGAACACCAACATCAGCCCCATCCTCAAAGTATTCACCCTATCCGCCGCCCTTTCCCTCGCCATCAAGTATGCAGGGCCTAGCTTATCCATACCCTCTACGGACATCAACGCCCTAATCGCCGTCTTTACCCCCAGTATCATCTTAGCTGCTATCCTCGGCTGGCGATCGCGCCAACACACTTAAATCCAGTTAAGCATAGGAAAATAACTGCGATCGCCCTAACCAGAAATTCCCCTCCTAAACTCCCTCATCGCTTCCACACTCGAAGCCATCAGCAAGCAGCGACACAGTAAATTAATATCTAAATCTGGCAAAACAACACTTGAAGAAATTTTTTCATAACCCTCAGAACCCAAGCGATACATAGCCAATACACCATCCTCCCAAAACCAGACTTCAGCAACTCCCAATACTCGATAGCGCTGCAATTTTTTGACAGTACCGCTAGTGAAGATAACCTCTACAGATAAGTCGGGAGGAGTTCCAGTTGACCTACCAATAAGATATGATTCGTCAGCTTGTGCTGAAGCTTCGCCTTCTATTTCTAGAGTCCGGCTTCCTGTAGGTTTAAATTCAATATTTTTGATGTCAAAGTAAAGAGCCAAAAGAATAGTGAGGGTGCGACTAATCGCTTCGTGGTCTTCCGAAACTGCCAAGATTTCTACCTCTCCTCTGTAATAAAACAACCTGATGCCAGGGGACTCAGAAAACCCCTGTTCAATTAGCTTGAACTGTTGCCAGCTAATCCCGGAGTGAATGAACCGTTGGTCTAGTGGCTGTAAAAGTGTCTGTGTCATCATGCGAACCTCAATCAAGTTCTGGGTTTAAAACAACATTCATCGCCTCTTTCCTGTTAAAAACTCTAAGGCGCGATCGCAGCCGCAACACAATACTTGCGATAATAATCTCAATGCCTAATTATACAACCAACTACCACGTCCATGAACACCAACATCAGCCCCATCCTCAAAGTATTCACCCTATCCGCCGCCCTTTCCCTGGCCATCAAGTACGCAGGGCCTAGCTTATCCATCCCTTCTACCGACCTCAACGCCCTAATCGCCGTCTTTACGCCCAGTATCATCCTAGCTGCTATCCTCGGCTGGCGATCGCGCCAACAGCAGCAGTAGAGACGCCATCAAAAAGTGCGCTCTACACTAGGTCTAAAGACTGTGTTTTTACCAAAATCTTAATTCCCCGTACAGCTATCAAACACAACCCAACTTAAGGCACTCACCATGATTCAAATTATACCTGAATTAGTAACATTCGATGAATTCATTGACTGGTATCCTGAAAATTCAGAACACCACTACGAACTACACAATGGAGAAATTGTTGAAATGCCAAAACCAACAGGTAAACATTCTAAAGTGGCAGGTTTTACCGCACTGAAAGTCGGAATTGAAATTGAGCGTCTCAATTTGCCCTACTTCATCCCCAAAGAATCCGTCATCAAACCGATGCGCGAGGAATCGGGATATGAACCAGATATCATTGTACTTAACGAACAAACCATTGCAAACGAGCCGCGATGGGAAAAATCATCAATTATCACAATGGGTTCATCAGTCCCCCTAATCGTCGAGGTAACTAGCACTAATTGGGGTGATGATTATGCCCTAAAGCTTGAGGCATATGAGTCAATGGGTATTCAGGAATATTGGATTATAGACTATCTAGGATTGGGCGGCAGACGGTTTATTGGCAACCCCAAACAACCCACTTTTTCGGTTTACCAACTAATTGACGGGGAATACCAAGTCAAACTGTTCAGAGGATGCGAGGGTATTGAGTCCCCAACTTTCCCAGAATTGAAGCTGACAGCGCAGCAGGTGTTCGCCAAAGGGAATTGAGGAGGCTGCTTATGCTAATGTCCGAGTAGGGGTATCTGATTAAAGATGCGATCGCGCGCATCTGCTGTATCTTGATATAAAGGCGATTCATCGCTTCAGGGGTGCAGAGCAATTAGCAACCAGTAATGCCCCATACCCTATTCCTCAATCTAAAATCTAAAATCTAATATCTAAAATCTAATGAAGCTAGGACAGTGGATGGGCTTATTAGCCCTCATCACATCTTGTTACATCCTGTGGCAAATCAGGCAGGCCCTACTGCTGCTGTTTGCCGCCGTCGTCTTAGCCACCGCCTTAAACAGGCTAGCACGGTATTTACAAAAATTCGGACTCAAAAGATCGATCGCCGTACTCTTATCAGTTAGCTTCCTAATCCTCGTATTCGTAGGCTTATTCCTGATAATTGTACCGCCCTTTACCCAACAGTTTCAACAACTTACCCAAAGAGCACCTCAAGGAATAGAAAGATTAAATCAGTGGATAGATCAATTTGAGGCTCGCTTTTCAGGACAAATAGGTCAGCGACTGCCGAATCTTGATATTAACGATATTATCCAACAACTGCAACCCCTATTTAACCAACTCGTCGGCGGTGCAGGAGCCTTTGTCGGTAACACATTAGGCGTTATTCTCAGCTTTTTGCTCGTCATAGTTTTGACATTGATGACATTAGCAGAACCTCTCTCTTACCGCAAAGCATTCATCCAACTATTTCCCTCTTTCTATCGGCGACGAGTCGATGGCATCTTAGATGAATGCGAAATAGCTCTCGGTCGATGGGTAATCGGTGCTTTAATTAGCATGAGTGTTATCACTTTTCTGAGTTTAATTGGTTTGTCAATATTGCAGGTTCCCCTAGCTCTAGCTCACGCTGTATTAGCCGGCTTGCTGAACCTAATACCCAATATCGGGCCTGGTTTGAGCGTCATTGCCCCAATGACGATCGCACTTTTAGACTCTCCCTTAAAATCCGGTTTTGTGCTGATTCTTTACTTTCTAATTCAACAATTTGAAAGCAACCTCCTCACCCCCTACGTCATGGCACAGCAAGTATCACTGCTGCCAGCAGTAACATTAATAGCTCAAGTATTCTTCGCCACATTCTTTGGATTTTTAGGCTTATTGCTAGCTCTCCCCCTCACCGTTGTAGCTCAAGTTTGGATTAGGGAAGCCCTAATTAAAGATATTCTAAACCAGTGGAGTGCCAGCCCTAAAACCTTAGCAGCAATCGATTCTGCTATCCATGAAGAATATGAATCTATAGAAGTCGCCGAAAGCCGATCCGAAAAGTCGCCAGAACACAAACCCGACATCCCAGATCGTGTAGAAAAGGACGCTCCTGAAAATCAATAGTTAAGGTTTGTAAGGACTTCAGTTCTTATTCATTCCCAGTTATAGGCCAGAAGTATTCACTACAAGTTTAGGAAAATTATGGTATGAATGCCCTTAAATAACTATCTTCAAGCCTCGCATTTTATACCGCATCTCTGCCGGCGCTAAAAATCTGTTTAACCGTCAAATTAAACTGCCCCAATGTGGGTGACACAACCCTATCACTCCCCCGAAACAGACCAAGAATTTCTTGAGGGTACAAGCCCCCGGATTTATCCGTGGAATCAATCCAAAATCTAAAATCGAAAATCCTCAAACCCCCGCATTTATCCGTGGGGTCGCCTCTAAAATCTAAAATCTAAAATCTAAAATCGATTGACTGACTTGATACTCACCGTCAACCAACTGGTAAACTGAAAAAGTAGGTTGTTTAGGATTGCCAATATAGCGTCGCCCGCCAAGTCCCAAATAGTCCGCAATCCAGTATTCAGAAATGCCCAAAGCTTCGTAATTCACCAATTTGTAGCCATAATCATCCCGCCAATTGGTACTGACAACTTCGACAATTAGCCGGACAGAACTACCCATTGTAATGATAGATTCCTTTTTCCATCTCGGTTCGCTGTCCGTCCCTTGCCTGTCTAAAACGATCGCATCCGGTTCGTAACCAGATAGCTCATTATCAGCCTGGACAACGCATTCTTTGGGAACGAAGTAGGGCAACCCTAGCCTCTCGATTTCAATCCCTAGCTTCAGGCACAGGAAGCCGGCTACTTCTGAAGGTTCTCCGGTTGCTTTAGGCATCTCAACAATAGTTCCATTGTGCAGTTCGTAACGGTTTACCTAATTTTCAGGATACCAGTCAATAAATTCATCGAAGGTGACAGGTTTTAATATCGCTTGAGTCATGGCGATCGCCCTTTATTTGATTTATGATATTGTTATTGTATCCGTTAGAATTTACATCTTGCCTCATTATCAAGAACAGGCAAGATGCCTGTTCCACAAAGAGTGAATTTTCTTGTGGAACAGGCATCTTGCCTGTTCATAAAAGGCTTATTGAGAATGGTGCAACATCTCAGTTATAATATATTGCTTTTATCTCAAACAACCAGCTCGATCGACAATCCATCAATCTAAAATCCATCCAAAATCAAAACCACTCCAAAATCAATCAATTCAAAATCTAAAATCCAAAATCTAAAATCTAAAATATATGAGATCGATCGACGAAATCAACGATAAAATCAGCCAGGGCAAAGCCACAGTCTGGACGATCGAAGAACTCAAAACAAGAGTTCAAGAAACCAGCATTACCCAAGCAGCCAAAGAAGTCGATGTGATTACCACCGGCACCTTCGAGCCGATGGAATCCTCCGGTGCAATCATCAACCTCGGCCATACCGACCCCCCGATAAAAATCCGCCAGTGCTGGCTAGACGGCGTTTTAGCCTACTCCGGCTTCGGGGCAGTAGACCTGTACCTGGGAGCCACCCAAGTAGCCGAAGACGGCGAAGAATCCCGCGAACGGGGCGGCGGCCACGTCATCGAAGACTTAATAGCCGGCAAACCCGTGCAGTTGCGGGCTCTGGGGCAAGTAACAGACTGCTACCCCCGCGCCTCCTTTGAAACCACGATTACCCGCGATACAATCAACCAGTTTTATTTATTCAATCCCCGCAACGCATATCAAAACTTTATTGTTGGCGTCAACGGGGGCGATCGCCCGCTGTTCACCTACCTCGGCCCCCTGCAACCAAACCTCGGCAACGCCGTCTACTCGAACCTTGGAGCCATGTCTCCCCTGCTCAACGACCCCGACCTCGAAATCATCGGCATCGGCACCCGCATCTTCCTAGGAGGCGCTCAGGGTTACATCACATGGGAAGGAACCCAGCACTTCCCGCTGCAAAAACGCCAGCCCAACCGCACCCCCATCGGCCCCGCTGCCACCCTCGCACTCATCGGCGACGCCAAACAGATGAACTCGAAATGGGTACGCGGCTGCTACTTCAAAAACTACGGCCCATCCCTGATGCTGGGAGTCGGCATCCCCTTTCCCGTCTTAAACGAAACAGTCGTCGCCCACTGTGCAGTATCAGACAAAAAAATAGTAGCGCCGGTGGTAGATTTCTCTATCCCCCGGCGCGTTCGTCCAACCTTCGGTTTAGTTAGTTACGCTCAATTAAAGACTGGCCGCATCCTGATAGAGGGCAAACCTGTGCGGGCCGCCCCCCTTGCGAGTATGTTTCTGTCCCGGCAAGTAGCATTGGAATTGAAGCAGCAAATTGAAGCGGGTCAATTTACCCTCACGGCCCCAGTTGCTCCCCTACCCACCGACAGAGTATTTCTCCCCCAAGATTTGTGGGGCGCTCAAGTGAGGCTTGAATAGACAGTTCCTAGACTAAAGTCACGGATTATAAATTGAATGAACCACGAGAGGATATTCAAAGATGATCGACGAAAACCAGTCTAAGTTCACTGATGAGGAAGTTGCGGCTGCTGAGAAACAGATTTTTGAACACACAAAGAGAATTGAGTTCTATCTGACGGAATATTCCATTGAGCTTCTGGCCCAAAAGATGCAGAAAGGAGATTTTGAGATTCCGGCCTACCAGCGCGAGTTCACATGGGAACCAGAGCGCAAATCCCGGTTCATTGAGTCAGTATTGATGGGACTTCCGATCCCTTTCCTCTTCTTTTGGGAAAGCCCGTCAACAGGTAAGCTTGAAATTGTTGATGGTTCACAGCGCCTTAGAACAATTCAGGAGTTCGTTCTTGGTGACTTTCCCCTAGGTGACTTGGAAGAACTATCGCTACTGACCGGATTTCGATTCAAAGATCTCCCCGAATCTCGGCAACTAAAAATCAAGAACCGTTCCATTAGGGGGATCGTGCTCAATGAACACGCCGATGAGCAAGCACGATTTGATCTTTTTGATCGAATTAACACAGGAAGCAAGGTCGCGAACAAGGCTGAGGTGCGTCGAGGTGCGTTAGGAGGTGCTTTCCTGGATCTTGTGATTTCACTCGCCAAAGAGCCCACCTTTGTCAAACTTGCGCCGCTATCCAAGAAACTGTTATTGGAGCGCGAGAGAGAAGAGCTCGTTACACGATTCTTCGCCTACGGTGATGGGCTAGAAGCATATAAAGACAGAGTGTCGCCATTTCTTTTCACCTACACGAAGAAGATGAACGATCGCTTTAAACAGAACCCAGCAGAAATTGAGTCCTACCGGCAACGCTTCATGGACATGATAGACTTTGTATCGCGCAACTTCCCGTCGGGCTTCAGCAAAACACCTAAAGGTAAGGCGACACCCCGATCGCGTTTTGAAGCTATAGCCATTGGAAGCTATCTAGCACTTCAGCAACGGCCTGAGATAGCTAACCAATCGCTCAAAGTTGAAGAATGGTTGAACAGCAAGGACTTTACAAAAGTGACTGGCGCCGACGGTGCGAACGCAATAGGCAGACTCAGGGCTCGTATACATTTCGTTCGCGATCGTTTACTTGGAGATTGAGGATGGAGGATTTGAGCCAAGCTTTTGAAGAGCGTTTACAGGAAATTGAAACTTACCTTGACCTGCTTGAGTCTATACAGGAACAAGTGCAGGGAGGACCTCCACAAATCGGGGAAGCTACGATCACTCCGCAACAGCAGAAAATCCTCTATTCGAGTGTTTACTTACAGCTCTACAATCTTGTCGAGTCAACTATTACTCGGTGCGTAGATGCCGTATCTAAGGCAGTGGTTAATAACAGATCGCTGCCCAATGAGTTGTCCATTGAGTTGCGCCGCGAGTGGGTGCGATGCACCGCACGTACCCATAATGATCTCAACTACGAGAATCGCCTGGAATCTGCATTGAACCTCTGCGAACACCTAGTGCAAGCACTTCCCATATCAACTTTTGAAGTTGAAAAAGGTGGAGGTGGAAATTGGGATGATGAGGAGATTTACAAACTTAGTAAACGTCTAGGATTGTCCTTAAATATAAGTCGTCAGGCTAATCGTGCTGTCAAACAACCATTTCGGGATGACCAAGGCGCACTTTCCCTGATCAAAAGTTTTCGGAACAAACTAGCACACGGTAATCTATCATTTGCAGAGAGTGGCAATAATATTACTGTTAGCCAGCTTCGTGACCTCACTGAACGAACAGCATTGTATCTGAGAGAGGTTGTAAATTGCTTCAAGTTATCGATCGATGCACATGAGTTCCTAATGCCGGAGAACCGACCTACATGAGCCAAGGCATGAATCCAGATGAGACTATGGTCGGCGCTCACAATGGCAAAGAGCCTCAGATCGATCGCAGAAGTACAGCCATTAGCTGCATCGATCTGTTTTGCGGTTTGGGCGGTCTTACGCATGGACTGATCCGAGGAGGTATTCAGGTTGTTGCGGGCATCGACATCGATCCACAATGTCGCTTCCCATACCAGAGCAACAACGACGCCCTTTTCGTCCAGCAGGATGTCAGCTCGCTATCTGGTTCCCAACTTGCAGATATTTTTGGCAATAGGACATTGCGTTTGCTGGCAGGCTGCGCGCCCTGCCAACCATTCTCGACTTACAGCCGTAAGGGGCGCCAGGAACGCCAGGACACTAAGTGGGTTCTCGTATCCGACTTCGGTCGGTTGGTACGGGAGACTCAACCCGACTTCGTAACGATGGAGAATGTGCCACAGCTTTTAGAGCATGAAGTTTTCAAGGATTTTTTGAAGAACCTCGAAGGCTATGCGACCAGTTGCAGTATTGTAGATTGTGTTCAATATGGAGTTCCACAGACTCGTAAACGGCTTGTGCTGCTAGCGTCCCGATTCGGGCCAGTAGAATTAGTACCTCCAATCTTTTCTAGACGATCGTGCACAACTGTGCGTGAGGCGATTTCCCATCTACCCGCCTTAGCAGCCGGATGCTCCGATCCAAATGACGCACTTCATACCGCATCCTCACTAAGTGACCTGAACCTCCGCCGAATCAGAGCCTCAAAACCCGGAGGCACATGGCATGACTGGGATGATTCACTGCTGGCACCATGTCATCGTAAGAAATCCGGACAAACTTATGCTAGCGTGTATGGTCGTATGAAGTGGGACGCCCCGGCTCCAACGATCACAACTCAATGCTTCGGCTACGGAAATGGTCGGTTCGGACATCCGGAACAGGATCGTGCAATTTCTCTGAGAGAGGCCGCTATCCTTCAGACTTTTCCCGAAAACTACCGCTTCCTAGCTCCTGGCGAGCGTGTCTGTTTCAGCAAACTGGGTCGTTTAATCGGAAACGCTGTTCCTGTTCAAATTGGCGAGGTGGTAGCGCAGAGCCTACTCGCTCATGTACAGAAGTACAATAAGCAGCTCAACTAAAAATGCAAGATTAAAAGTTTTTTAACCTTTAATCTTGCATTTTTACTTTCACTATTTTTTATTGCTCGATCGGCTTAGGCTTCTTAACCGGCTTAGGAAGAGGTTCCTTGGGGACAGGCGGTGGTGCTGCTGCTGCGGATTTGATGGTAGGACGCCCTACAGGAGCACCGTCACCGCTGGGTCTAGGAGTAAACGGACGCTTCCCTCCTTTTTTGAAGCCACCGGGTGGCTTGCTGCCAGGGGGGAATTTCCGCTTTTTAATCGGCAGGGCACCAATATTATTAGCCTGCTCAATCATCAGACTCTCAGCTTTCAATTTGACGTGGAAATCCCAAAAAAACCCGATCGCCTTTGTAGCTAAATCTCCCTTGAGTTTCAACTTAAAAAACTTCATCTTGTCGTCATTCTTGCGGGGAGCTTGCTTGATTTTGACGATGACATACTTTTCTTCGTCTTGGGATTGATAAATCACCTCACCTCTAATCGAAAAATAGCCATCTTCAACATCAGGTTCCGAGGGAGGCAAAGATGCGGTCGATGCTTCGCCGCTAGCCTCAATCTCCGCTGCTTCCTGACTTTCCTCATCAGAGGAAGGTTCGGGAGGTTTCTTGAGCGTTTCCGGCTCCCAAACCCCCATAATCTGGGCGTGCAAGTTGCCGTCTTCTTGCCTGGTGCGGGGATAGACCACCCACAGGTGTTCTTGTTCCAGCTCCAGGTGATTTTTGACTAAACTCATAACTCTACCCAGCAAAACTGCGTCGATGGCAGTTCCGTCGGCAGCTATCAGCATACCCCGGGTGAATTGCTCTTCTGATGGCGTGTAGCGGCCCCGCACCAAACCAACAGCTCGGTACTGTCTGGGTTCGCTGGGGGGGGGAATGGGATGTTGGCGCATGACTGAGGGTATGTCCTCAGCGGCCTGACTTTCATTAGCGGCAGGCTCGGCGTTTGTGGGCGGTGCGACTGCTAGGGCTGGAGTATCGCTGACAGGTGTCGAAGACGCTGCTGGCGCCGGGGGGGCAGGAGCATTGCTGGGCTGGTCTTGTGGCTTTGTTTTGTCCTTGTCGAGGGCAGAACTGTAGCGTGGTCGTTGCAGCTTATCCTTGGACGCTGGGGCGTCGGTTGGCGTTGCCGGTTGATTTTGGTCAACAGGTGCAGCCAACGCCGAAGGCACCGAACTTTCGTCTGGTGTCTCAGGAATGGAATCTGGATCATTAGGCGGATTGACGGCCTGTTCGCTCGGCTGAGCCTTGCGATTTGAAGTAGATTTGGACGATTTGGAAGACCGGTTGGGAGAGGGGTTCATAAAAACTCCTTGCAGCGGAGACACATCCCTTAAGGGAAATTAGGAATAAACTGAAGAAACTGCTTTAAAAACTACTAGCACCTGACAGGCGGGCTTGCGCCCGGAGGTCAGGTTGTGACCCGTCAACGCCAACTTTCAACGCTACGAGTGCCGATCGGTTCGCTGGCTGCTAAAATCCTTGCGAGCAAGGACTTTGGGAGTTGCTGACCGCTCGATCGCCGATCGCGCTGAGCTGGAGTTGCTGGCTAATAGCATTTAGGATATTCAGCTTGCCTATTTTACTTAATCCAATTACCTAACGGCCTGATCCGCCATATTTTTGGTAATTTTTAGCTAGACCAGACTAAATTGGACAGACACCGCAGTCCTTGGGGCTGCGGGTCTGAGTGTCCAAAATTGTTTAGCTAGCATGGAGTTGTGGGTCTGTTACCGGAAAACGAGAGGAAAGCCCCCGACTTCAGGCGTGGGGATGAATTCGGCAGCGGATGCGGCCGCCTACAGTCTTAGAAAAATCCTGGTTGATTTCTAAAAGCATGATATGATTATATCATGCTAACAGTAACTCACGAGTACAAACTACGTCCGACCAAATCTCAAGTTCAAATATTTGAGATTTGGTTGTCTGTTTGTCGTCAGGTTTATAACTATGCCTTGCGAGAACG
>NZ_JAUBOX010000154.1:0-7538 GCF_036700445.1 Microcoleus sp. T3_B1 | reverse complement strand
TTGCACACGCGGAGCATTCAAACCAGTCAAAGTCTTTCTATGTAAAGGTTTTAGGCTTTTTCAGCAAGCCCTAAGTAGATGGAAGGCATTAATATTTGGTCTGGCTCTGATATTGGGATTGGTGCAGCTTTGACCAATCCCACAGAGCTAGCCTTTCGTAAAGGCACTCTCAAGAATCGCTATCCGGTAAGATTCAACAATGTGAATTATCCTGATGCTGAATCTGCATATCAAAAACACAAAAAGGAAGATTTGCAGGAATCGATCGAGGTAATGACAGAAATCATTGTTTGTAAATTACAGCAACATCCCCGACTGTTTGAAACAATTACCAAAAATGGCGGTGTTGATTGGCTTAAGCGATGTCGTCACATTGTTGGAGTCAGAAATAGTCGCTGGGAAGGCTACGGATTGGAAAGCAATTTCATCCTGTGCTTAGTATTCGCCTATCAATTGTCTCTTGAATAGCAGGATTGCCGGGTCGCTCCCGGTCTTAAATTATGTCTAAGCCTAAACAAAAATCTGAAATCAAGTTTGCGATTCTTAAAGCGAGTTATTGGGTTGGTCATGCTACTGAATATGGCATCGTTTATTGGTTGCTCGAAACTCTAGGGCAATGGACTGAAGAATTTGAGGATGCTCATTTCTTCGATACTCGATCGGCTGCTGAACAACGCTTAGCTGAGGAGAATCGTGTTTCTGAAAATCCTGATAATCATTGTTCCATTGTGGAGGTTCAACTCAACCGGGATTAAAAACTAGCAATGAGCTAATAATGCTTCGCTTTGAGTTAATGAGTTTAATCATTTAAGGAGTAAGATTCATGGCAATGTCAGTCGAACAAATCAAACTAATTATCCTGGGGTCTGAAGAAACACTGCGTCTTTTGCTGAATCAGCCTGAGTATCATGAAATCGCAAGCAGTGAGAAATTGGGCACAGCAAATAAATTAGGTTTGATGGATGCTATTCAGATACTTAGTGAACTTCATGATGCGATCGAAGAAGCTGAACATGATATGGAAAACAATCTGCCTCGTTATCAATTTGATACTTAGAACCATAAACTAGAGCTGTTGCCGGGTCGCTCCCGGCAGTCTTATGAAACCCAAAACTGTTGAGTGGAATCCTCCCACTGCTGAAGAGTTGCCATGTAATTGGTCAGTTCAGGCGCTCGGTGATGATGGCGGAGCTTATAAAAGTCGTGACGGTTTGATTGTAATAATTTCTTGTTGCATAGAAAGAGATGGTCATTGGTGGGTTCATCTTTCACTATCTCGGAAAAAATCAGTTCCAACTTGGATAGATTTGGTCAAAGTCAAAGAGATTTTCTTAGGTGCGGACGCTTTGGCACTTCAGGTTCTGCCCCCTCGCTCAGAATGGGTAAATGTTCATGAGTTCTGCCTCCACCTTTATCAATGCCTTGACCAACGACCAATTCCCGATTTTCGCAAACTAGGAACCATCTAAAATGACACTCGATCCAAATGACATGAGAACCTACCCGGTTCAACAAAAACCATGCAAAACTTGTCCGTTTAGTGGTGAAAAACCATTACCCCTCTGTCCATCAGATTTGGCAATATACTACGAAAACTTGATGGGGAATGGGCAACACATTTGTCATAGCACGAATAACACCAAAATCTGTCGGGGTAGCCGAGACATACAACTAAAATGGCTGTGTTCGATTGGTTTCTTAGATGAGCCGACTGACGAAGCTTTCAACGAAGCAGTAAACTGGGCATTAAATAATAAGGAGTCAGTAACGTCAACAACCCTGACTAAATCTTAGCAATCAATTCAAGCTTTATAAACTGCGAAATCACCTTGGATCGATTAATCAAAAATGCCCGATTGTATCAATCTATGAGTCAAATATAACTGGCTCGTAGATTGACCGCTCGCACTGAAAAAAAAGGGAAGTTTCTGTGGAGTCAGCAGGATTGAAAATGATTTCGCTGATATTCCGTATGAACAATGGCAATTGTTAATCTCGGCTCTGGCAGCAGTTTTTGAATTTGATAAAGCCTGGTTTCAGAAAATTCATGACTCAACCTATACCCAAACTTTAGACCCATCTCAAGCAATTTTCCCAATTTATCTAGCAATACTCCGGACAGTTTTTGAGACAGAGGCCCAAACCCTCATTCTACCGTTAGCATTTGACCTGACTGAGAAGGCTGAAACCCGCATTATGCCGTTAGTGATTGAAAACTGTCCGGACTATTGATCTAGAAAATTCATGAAGTACAAAACCGTTTACTTGCACAGGATTGTTGCCGAACAATCGATTCGCCGCAAGCTCAGACCAGGTGAAATTGTCCACCACCTTGATGAAGATAAATCTAATAACTCACCCGAAAACTTGGTGGTTTGTTCGAGTGCTTCACTGCATCGGCAATATCACATCCGGTCACTGCATCAGAAAATGGAACCCGCTCGACTCGTTAGGCAAGGCGATTTGTGGTTCTGAGGAAAGCCCACGCATCCCTCACAGTACGGATGCGTGGGTCTGCCGGAATCCGGTTATCCGAAAAAGAGGGAAAAACACATTAATACGAAAATGTTGGCAGTCCAAGTTTTGTTAATAGGTACTGCTGCTTGTGTTGCTGCCAGTATATATGACCATTTCAAAAATGATTAAGCTGACAAACAATCTGATGAGTATTAAGAAGAAGCTCATCCGAGTGGCATTCAAGTCGAGTAGTTTGGGTAAATCAAAAACGTGAACGCAAATGAGCACTAAAAGTATCTTCTACGGGGAAAATTAGAAAATCATAGTAGAAAATTCTAGATAATTTGACACTTCACCGGGAAATGTGTTTCATCTACAAGCTTGGGTTTTACCAGAACTTGAGTTAGTCGCTGAATCAGATTTCCCTGGAAATAGTCGCTCAGAAGCCGAAAAGCAGGCCAAGTTAATGATTGCTTGCGACAACCCCATTGATGAGAAATGGCATCTGAAAACGCTATTGAGTAGGTAATGCTTCGCTGTTGAGTATTGATTTATTGTTGAGGATTTTCTAATGGACATTGAACAAATTAAACCAATCATCTCTGGTAGTGAAGAAACTGTACGACTCTACAAAATCAGCCCGAATATCAAGCCATTGAGAATAGTGAAAAGTTTGCTACTGCAAACGATTTAGTTTGGGCAGATGCGATTCAAGCCCTGTCTGAAATTTATCAGGCAATTGTTAAGTCAGAATATTATTTGCCTGACTCAAACCCCGAACAAGCCCCCGAACAAGCCCAAGAAATTCTTAGCAACCTTTTTGATTTATTGGGAACCTAATTAGCGCATTAGCCGGGTCGGTTTCCCCGAACCCGGAGGCTACCTTTCATAAGGCGAAACTGAGCGGGCAAGTCGTGGTTCCGCTCAGCTTCGCCCTTGGGCGAGCGGGGAGCCTCTCAATTGGTTAATAAGGATGCTACATTTTAAAGGCAGCGCTAAAATCTTCTATCTTCTTGCTTGACCTGAAGAGTGTCCTAAAAAAGGCTCCTCCTTCAAACGTTGGCGATGTCAGGCAAGCGCTACCATTACACCTAGAAAAGGGAGAAAAATCAAATGGCTTACAGTGATTTTACTTTAGAAAAAGTGCAGAAAAACTTTGATTTGACTATTTCAGAAGATTTGGATCTTTTTGCCAATGTTCCTGATTTAGAACCTAGTATTTCACTCACTGATTTTTTAGCAGATTATGCACAACTTGCATTAAAGATTAACACAGAAAAAGCACGGTCAGAAATGATTATTGCGCCGATTTTACTAAATTTTAGAAAGCAAGTTTCATCAAAAATTAGCTTATTTTCGGGAGTGGATTTTAATGTGGATTCGGAACGGGGATTAAACGGAACCTGCGACTATATAATCAGTAATTCTACCGAACAGTTATTTGTGAAATCTCCGGTCATTATTTTGGTAGAAGCTAAAAAAGAAAATATTGTAGGAGGGTTAGGTCAGTGCACTTCAGAAATGTTAGCTGCTCAAGTTTTTAACGAACGGGAGGGGAATCAAATACCAGTAATTTTAGGAGCAGTTACTTCAGGAAATATTTGGAGGTTTTTACAATTAGAAGAAAAGCAACTCAGAGTTGACGCAACAGAGTATTATCTGAAAGATGTCAATAAAATATTAGGAATTTTGGCAAACGGAGTACACTCTTTGTCGTCACCTATAATATAATTGTGCAATCTATGCAGTTTCGCTCGATTTAACCGTGCCGCCAATACCAACAGTCACAGTCAAGTCAGGATACAAGCCACAATCTATCGATACCAGCATTGAGACGGATGTGCTGATGTTTCAGCTATTACGACAGTTAACGCCCCAACAAAAAGTACAACGGACTTGCGCTTTCAATCAAGCGGTGCGAAAGCTGGCAATATCTGGAATAAAGAACCAGTATCCCAATGCTACTGAGGCAAAAGTTCGGCAAGAATTTATTAAAAGGTGCTTGGGTGCTGAGTGGATAGAAGTTTTATCAGATAGTAGAATTTGGGGTGAAATCGTGATTGCAGATCCGATTCTATTAGCGCAAAAAATAGCCAGCATCTTGCTACCGCTGAATATTCCCTATGTGGTTGGCGGTTCCGTGGCAAGTTCGCTGTTGGGAGAGAACAGATCTACCCAAGATTTGGACTTAGTGATTGACCTGGAACCGCAAACAGCACAGAGACTAATTGATGCCATGTCAGGCGAATTTTACATAAGCGAGTCGGCTGTGACTGAAGCAATTGCCAAGTCAAGAACAGCACCCCGCGAATCATCGTTCAATGTCATCTATTTGCCTTCTATGGAGAAAGCAGACATTTTTGTAATGAGCAGCGATGACCCTTTTTCAGCTTTGGTGATGAGTCGTCGTCAACTTTACCCTGTTAGCGGTTTAACAGAGGAGGGAATCTACATTTATTCGCCCGAAGATATCGTCCTGCAAAAACTCAGTTGGTATAAACTAATTCCTGGCGGTTCCCAGAAGCAGTGGAGGGATGTGTTGGGAGTTTTGAAGGTGCAAGGGGAACGACTCGATCTGGCTTACTTGAACCAGTGGGCTGTTACACTCAAACTAACAGATTTGCTCTCGGGAGCGTTGCTTCAATCAGGATATTAAGAGTCGGTAATTGAGAATGAAACAAAACAAACAACAGCTTGCTATTGCTAAAAAAATCAAAAAATGGATTCAAACCACCCAAGAAGTTGAAAAAGCTCGACTTGCCATACCGATAACCAGGCTGACGAGTATCAAAAGTCTGTGCGTTGATGAAGTTGCTGCCGAAAAGTTTGGACTCTACATAGCTCGACTGGTGCAGCAGCAGATAAATCAGGCGATTTGTCCCGAACATTTCACAGATGAAGAATGGGCACAGCAACAACAATTAGTGGATGAGGCAATCACACTGATGCAAAGTTACTTAGAAAGTCCTAGTTACGAAAGCAGGCAATCTCTCAGAAACTTATTGAGAGACATTGATGGCTTGCAAGGGGATGACTACCGTAATTTTAGGTGGACAACGGTGCGTTTTGTCCGCAGCGGAGATTTATTAAAGCTAGAGTATGCACTGCGGTGTTTCGTAGAGACAGATTTTCCCTATTGGACTTACAAACTAGCTAGAGAATATGTAGAAGGCTATGGATTGCAGTCTGGTTCAGGTATCGTGGCTGAATCAGTACCCATGTTGTTGGAGGTAGCAGAATTTTGGTGTCAGTATTATTTCGATCAGAGTTTGAACGAGAAATTTCCCGATGGGGACGATCGCTGTGTTCAACCCAACCCGTGAGAATTTTCAGATGCAGATTGAGGGTTTGTTAAGTCTGCAACCCCTAAGATTGTCAAACTTGCCATTAAACTAAATCGTCTGAGTCACACTTTAGAGTTCTCCTATATTTTCCAGGCGTAAGAAATGCAGTCGTCCCGATGCTTCACCAGCTACAATTGTGACTTTATCGGACCGGGCGGTGCAGCAAAATAAGGCTGAAAGTAGCGATCGCCTCCCCACTTTCTCTCATCCCAGACTTTTAGGGTGTTAACGAAGTTAGTCAATTGAGTGTCCGTGACTTTGACCCGATGAGTAAGACGCAAGCGGATATGGGGTAAAGGACGCGGCACGAGCGTCGGAAGTAGTGGACTTGGGCGTGGCGACTGTTCGGGCGATCGCCAATTGGTTGGAAAGAAGGGGAAGTTGCTCGCACGATAGCCCGCTTTTTACAGCACTTGACTCCGCCCACAGCGGACACAGACGCAAGTGACGATGGTATCTGCAAGATGGTTGTTCCTCACAGGGAAAATGCTGGCTCTTGCAGAAATGCAAAATTTAGTAGGAAATCCAGGTGAATCTGCTTACATTGAAGTTGCTTCCTATAACACTTTCAGGGATAAGGCAGTTAGTTTGATTTGTGACGATGAGTTTTTAATGAAAGAGATAAATCCTACTTGCGAAACTGGTAATAGAGACATAATCCACGGTCAAGTTTTGATTGGAGGCACTTCGCTCGAAAAAGAAGATTTCGCTCTCTTAACCAAAGAGCAAACTGAAATCATCAAAGCTAAAATTCGCTCGGTTCGTCGTAAATAAAGCGCTTTACCGGGTCGTTCCCGGCTACTGATTATGCAAAAGTTGGGAGAAAATAGAAACTAGAGAATCTATCAACAAACTTTGCTCTGAAAAACGGGATGCTTCCAAGCATTCAGTTTATTTCGACTTGGCATAACTGCCTAAGTCTTCATCCAAAATTATCTTGCCAATTTTCTGATATTCTCGTCGGGTAGCGCGAATGAGATGAGACATACTGACATCATCTGCTTTTTCAGCAGCGGCTAGAAATGCGGCAGCTAAGGCGATATTGCGGATATTGCCGCCAGCAATCTCAAAGCGACGTGCCATAAATTCTATATCTAAGTCTGCACTTCGAGGGGTTTTATCGGGAAAAATATGTTGCCAAATTTGGTATCGTTCCGGTTCTTTAGGAAAGGGAAATCCGATAATAAAACTCAATCGGCGGGTAAAGGCATCGTCGATATTATTTGCTAAATTGGTGGTGAGAATCGCGATACCTTCGTATTCTTCCATTTTTTGCAGGAGGTAGCCAATTTCTATGTTAGCGTAGCGATCGCGCGCGTCTTTGACTTCGGATCGTTTGCCAAATATGGCATCGGCTTCGTCAAATAACAGGATGGCGTTGGAGGTGGCGGCGGCGGTGAAGATGCGATCGAGATTTTTCTCGGTTTCGCCGATATATTTGCTGACGATTTGGGATAAGTCTATTTTATAGAGGTCGAGCTGCAATTCGCGGGCGATCGCTTCGGCTGCCATTGTTTTACCTGTTCCCGGCACGCCTGTAAACAGCGCGTTTATCCCTTTTCCCATCGAAAAGTGATTGTCAAATCCCCACTCGGACAAGACTTTGGATTGATGTTGAGCGCGATCGCATATTTCACGCAAGTGCGTTTTTTGCTCTTCTGGCAGGACAATATTTTCTAAGCGATATTTGGGTTCGATATGAAGAGCGAGTTGGGTGAGGTCGTGACCGGATTGGGC
>NZ_JAUBOX010000153.1:0-7820 GCF_036700445.1 Microcoleus sp. T3_B1 | reverse complement strand
AAGAAGGAAGAAGGAAGAAGGAAGAAGGAAGAAGGAAGAAGGAAGAAGGAAGAAGGAAGAAGGAAGAAGGAAGAAACAGTTATCCGTGAATTCCCTGTCATGCTATTGGTAATTCTATGTCAAATTCACTCTCAAAACTCAAAACTATTGAAACTCCCCACAGTGGCTACCACTGGGACGGCAGTTCCCGCCGCTTTTTTGAAGGCTGGTACTACCGAATAACATTACCGATTCACGGACAATCCTTTGCATTCATGTATTCCATCGAAGACCCCAGAGGCGGTCAACCTTACAGTGGCGGTGCAGCTCAAATTCTCGGCCCGAAAGATAGCTATTTGTGCCGCACCTTGCCCGATGTAAATAAGTTTTGGGCGCACCGAGAAGGCTTGGCTTTCGGACATTGGGGCCGAACAGATTTACAAATTAAACCCCAATATTTAGATCCGCAAGTATTCGACAGCCGCGTCGAAGAAGGCTATCAAGCTACTGCTACTTTGAATCAAGGTTATTTGCACGATCCGGGAAGCGGCAGCCACTGTTTTTGGCAGTACGAAATTAAACCTATTTATGGCTGGGGAAACTCTGAGGAAATCCAGAAATCTACGGCGGGAATGGTATCTTTTCTACCCATATTTGAACCGGGATGGCAAATTTTAATGGCTCACGGTTTAGCCACGGGCTGGATCGATTGGAATGACGAACGCTACGAATTTAAAGATGCTCCTGCTTACAG
Source organism: Microcoleus sp. T3_B1 (assembly GCF_036700445.1). NCBI lineage: Bacteria > Bacillati > Cyanobacteriota > Cyanophyceae > Oscillatoriales > Microcoleaceae > Microcoleus > Microcoleus sp. T3_B1. The sequence continues at coordinate 7,087 of NZ_JAUBOX010000153.1, read as the reverse complement.
CGAAAAAAACTGGGGCGGTGCTTTTCCGCAAAAGTGGTTTTGGGTTAATTGCAATTGTTTTCAAGGCGAAAAGGATTTAGCTTTAACTGCTGGCGGCGGCAAGCGGGGCGTGCTGTGGTGGATGGAATCGGTAGCAATGATTTGTCTGCATTACCGAGGCAAATTTTACGAATTTGTGCCTTGGAATTCACAAGTTAGTTGGACTATTGAACCTTGGGGAAGCTGGAAAATGCAGGCGAGAAACAGTCAGTTTGAAGTTGAGTTAATTGGCACTACAAACAGTCCTGGTACTTATCTGCGAGCTCCTACAGAAAAAGGTCTGGCTTTTTGCTGCCGGGATACGACGCACGGCGAATTGCGCTTGCAACTGCGAGAGTTGTTGGGGGGAAATGTGGAAAAAAATGGCAAGCAGCGTTCTAGAATTATCTTAGAGGCTCAAAGTTCTTTATCGGGTTTGGAAGTTGGGGGCGGGCCTTGGGATGAAGTTTGGCGATCGAATTAAGTCATTAGTCAGTAGTCATTAGTCATTAGTCAGTAGTCAGTAGTCAGTTGTCAGTTGTCAGTTGTCATTAGTCAGTAGTCAGTTGTCAGTTGTCAGTTGTCAGTTGTCAGTTAATAGTTAACAGTGGTCAGAACAGCCACGATCAATTTACTCGGTTTGCAATTAGGTAAATTCTACCGCAGCCAGGGGTTACAAAAAACTTTCAAGGTTATTTTGGGACTAATTTTATGTTTGAGCACAATCTTGATGCCGGCGGCAATTGCTAGGGCTGCCGGTGATTTGTCTCGCCAACCTGTCACCGAAATTACTGTTAGTTTGGGTAACGAAGCTGGGGAACTCAAATTCTTTCCCAATTTGCTAGAATTTGAATCGGGCAAGCGCTATAAATTAGTTCTAAAAAATCCCAGTTCGCAGAAACATTATTTTACTGCTAAAAGCTTTGCTGATGCGAGTTGGACTCAAAAAGTTGAAGCTGGGAAAGTGGAAATTAAAGGAGCGATTCACGAATTGGAACTTAAACCGGGCGCTATGGCAGAATGGGTGTTTGTGCCGATGAAATCGGGAACCTACAACCTGCGCTGTACGGTAGCCGGACATACAGAGGCGGGGATGATTGGCAAAATTACGATCGCCTCTTAAATCCCAATCTCCGTTCAATTTCAGATGAATTACCGAAAATCGATCGAACTTTCGGCCCTCTAGACACTTTTTAAGTAGACTCTAGCGGAGCCATTGTCAGTCCAGCACGGCTCAATTGCATATGATAAAGTTCTGCTTGCTCTTGTGGGCCAACCCAGACGGTGGCCTGGCCTTCGTGGTGGATTTGGTTGGCGAGTTTCCAAGCTTGATCGCTTGTCATCCCTGGAATGTATTTGGTCAAACATTCCACAACGTGCTGGAATGTGTTGAAATCGTCGTTGAGGACTATTACCCGATAGTTGGGATAAGGTTTGCGGGTAACTTGACTCGATCGAACGGGTGCTATGGTTGGTGAAGAGGTCATCGCGCGAACAGCCACTGAAACTACAGAAGTCGTAAAATAGTTACCTGTAACATCATAACACAATTTCACACTTTTTCATCAACCTCTACTTGGTATTTTGATCCGCTTCGGGGTTTATTTTCAGCGCCGGGCCCGGCGTTAGATTTCTCCAGAAAGTCTTGTGGGGAGTAGGGGTTAGGTCATTAGTGTCAACAATCGCCTAAAACCCTTGATAAATATCGCTTTTATCTGAGTCTAGATCCCCCTAAATCCCCCTAAAAAAGGGGGACGAAAGATCGGACTCTTGTTCCCCCCTTTTTAAGGGGGGCTAGGGGGGATCTGGCCCTAATCGTCAAACAACATTCTGTGACTGGGTTTGACGTTAAGTTGACACCCATCGGGTTAAGCATCCTGCCCCCCATTGACAGGCTTTTGAGGAGAAATCTCTTGCACCGCGCCGATTAAACTACAGTTAACACTCGATCGACCTCAGAAGTGTCGCCGCTGTGAGAGTAGGCTTGCACCAGAAGTTGCTTTAAATCTTCAATCAGCGGATAGCGGGGGTTCGCTCCGGTACACTGATCGTCAAAAGCGTGATCCGCCATTTCCTCAACGCGAGCAAAAAAGAAATCATCGCTCATTCCCTGACTGGCGATCGCCTCCTGAATCGTGCTAGGAAGCTCTACCTCACGCTTGAGATTTTCCACCGCTTCGATCAACTTCTCAACTTTCTCATCTTCTGTATCGCCGCCCAAATTCAGATAGTCCGCAATTCGAGCATAACGCCACTTGCTGTTAGGATACTTGTTTTGAGAAAAAATCGCTTGTTTGAACGGAACATCCGTTGCATTGTAGCGAATTACGTGAGAAATCATCAGCGCATTCGCTAAACCGTGAGGGACGTGGCAAGTTGCACCTAATTGGTGAGCCACTGAGTGACAAACCCCCAGAAAAGAGTTGGCAAATGCCATCCCGGCCATCGTAGCAGCATAATGTACTTTCTCCCGCGCTTTCGGATCGTTAGCACCATTTTTGTAAGCGCTGGGCAGGTATTTAAACAGCAAACGAATCGCTTCTAAAGCCAAACCATTTGTATACTCAGAAGCCAACACAGAAACATAAGCTTCTAAAGCGTGGGTTAGCGCATCAATGCCACCGTAAGCAGTCAGTTTTCGGGGCATATTCAGCGTAAGTTCTGGATCGACGATCGCCATATTCGGAGTCAGAGCATAATCTGCAAGCGGATACTTAATCCCCGATCGTTCATCCGTAACAACCGCAAAAGGCGTGACTTCCGAACCCGTTCCCGAAGTAGTTGGAATTGCCACCATAGTTGCCTTTGAACCCAAAGGCGGCAGTTCGTATACCCGCTTGCGGATATCCATAAACCGCATCGCCAATCCTTCAAACTCAATTTCTGGATGCTCATACATCAGCCACATTACTTTAGCAGCATCCATCGGCGAGCCACCACCAAAGGCAATAATCGCATCTGGATGGAAACTATTGCAGATTTCTAAACCTTTGCGAACAGTAGCAAGCGAAGGATCGGGTTCCACATCGTAAAATGTGTAGTGATCGATGCCGATTTCTTCCAAACTATCTGTGACTTCCTTAGTCAATCCCAATTCAAACAAAGGTTTATCCGTCACGATCAAAGCACGTTTCTTACCTGCAAGATCCCTCAAAGCTACAGGAAGACAACCCGACTTAAAATAAATCTTGGGAGGAATGCGGAACCAGAGCATATTCTCGCGCCGTTCTGCTACGGTTTTGATATTCAGCAGGTGATGGGGTGTCACGTTGACAGAAATCGAATTATCGCCCCAGCTACCACAACCGAGGGTAAGGGAGGGATCGAGGCGGAAATTGTACAAATCGCCGATCGCACCTTGAGAAGAAGGCGTATTAATCAGCACCCGCGAAGTCTCTAGTTTGCTTTCAAAATAACGAATGTGCTTCTGATTGTGCGGAGCCGTGTAGAGTACAGAAGTATGTCCGTGTCCGCCAAAAATTATCAGCGCTTCAGCTTTGTCTACTGCTTCAGTAAAGTCCTTGGCGCGATACATAGCGAGAATCGGCGAAAGTTTTTCACAAGCAAAGGGTTCTTCTTTACCTACCCCCTCAACTTCTCCAATCAAAACCCTGATGTTTGACGGCACTGTAAAACCAGCAATCTGCGCCACTTTTTGCACCGATTGTCCGACAATTTCGGCATTCAAGCGACCATCAATTAAGATTACCTGCCGCACTTTTTCCCGTTCTTCAGCATTGAGGAAATAAGCACCGCGCTTGATGAATTCCAGTTGCACTGCATCGTACACCTCATCCACAACAACCACCGATTGTTCCGAAGCACAAATCGTGCCGTTGTCGAAAGTTTTGCTCAGCAAAATTGAGCTGACAGCCATTTGGATGTGGGCGGTTTCATCGATGATGGCGGGAGTATTTCCCGCGCCGACACCGAGGGACGGATGCCCTGAAGAGTAGGCAGCTTTTACCATTCCCGGCCCGCCAGTTGCCAAAATTAGTTTGATATCGCGGTGCTGCATCAAAGCTTGGGAAAGCGGCACAGTGGGCTCATCAATCCACCCAATAATATCCGGTGGTGCTCCTGCGGCTACTGCAGCATCGAGGATGATTTTTGCCGCCGCAGCCGTGCAGGATTTGGCGCGGGGATGGGGCGAAAATATAATGCCATTTCTCGTCTTGAGCACGATTAAAGACTTAAAGATGGTGGTGGAAGTCGGGTTAGTTACAGGAACGATTCCCGCCAGCACTCCCACGGGTTCGGCAATGCGTTCGTAGCCAAAATGCCGATCGGACTCGATGATACCGCAAGTCTTGTCGTTTTTGTATTTGTTGTAAATCATTTCCGAGGCAAAATGATTTTTGATTGCCTTATCTTCGATGACTCCCATTCCCGATTCTTTGACTGCTGCCTTGGCTAAGGGAATGCGGGCGGCATTAGCGGCTAAAGCTGCTTGCTTGAATATGCGATCGACTTGTTCTTGAGTGTAGGTGGCAAATTCAGCTTGGGCTGCTTTCACTTTTTGAATTAGGACTTCTAATTCTTCTAAATTGGTAACTTTCATGTTGTTTTTACTGATGTTTATTTCGGGAAAATTATTGCCTCAATCTTTGATTGGTAGGGAACCTGCTGATGAACGCAGATCATTTCAAGATTGTGGGTGACTTTTGACACTCCCCAGCCTGAAGGCATGGGGATTCTTAAGACCATAATTTAAGTCTTAAAGGCGCTGACAACTCGCCTCTACTGATTCCGCTTAGATCAAGTCCAAGCATCACCGCTACTTTTCTACCAATGTTGCCACAAGCATTGCAATCTGCATTAATTAGCCAGCCTTGCGCCGTTCGGTACAAACCACGTTTAATCCGCGTGCCAATTGGAAGCCACCCTTCGGGTTTTTCGCCGAAAGTAGGTAGCAAATCACGATCAACAAAAGAAGCTTTTGACGAATAAGATTCTTCCGTTTCAACGAACCTCAAGCCATACTGCTCACAGAGTTGAGCAATTCTATCTTTCAGTCTGCCCGTAGGGATTTGCACAAACTTTTGATTAGTTTTGCTTCCCATGTTGGCAGAATTTTTTTGTCCCTTATTCCAACCGAATACAACCGTTCCTATCCGATTTTTCAAGCAGTGCTTAATTACCTTCCTTGCTGCCTTGTTAACGGCATCTCGCATCTGACGATTCCGTCTTTCGGTCAAGCTGGCAAGCCTTTTAGACCAATAGCCATTAACTTTTCCCTTCATGAGAAATGCAACTCGTCTGTTGTATCCCTGGTTAAGCGACTTTAAAAGCTTGCCATCGACGATAAAACTTGTACCGACATTGCTCACGCAAGTTAACCAGTTATCTACGCCGTGGTCGATCATTAAGCACTTAGCAGGGTCTATATCTGCCTGGACATTGGTCGTTGTGTAGACAAACTCTAGGTAGAAACAGCCGTTCCGGGGAAGTATGCGATATTCCCGAATCGCTTTGAAATCAAGATTAGAAGGCATCGGAAGGAAAAACGCATCTAGACCGAACCACGCTTTAACCTTGCTACCCAAAGGGAATCTCAACATTCCGTCGTTGAGTTTTACCGACCTACCTGTAAATGTCACAAGTGCCATTCCGCCTTGACGATATTTCGGTAGCTTCGGACGTTCCGTAATTACGCCATTTTTAAAAGCCTTTAGTAATCCCATAAATGACTTAAAAGACTCTGCTACGCCCGTCAGAATTTGTTGAGCAGTATCAGAGTAGAACGCTTGATAGTGTCGGTTTCGGTTTTCCGTCCCCAAAACTTTGTGCAACTGAGCACGGTTTGGGATTTTACCAGTTTTAAAGTATAGCTGGCGGGCATAGTAAGTCCCACAATTAGAAAGTTTTGCAGATTCAGAACACAGGTATTCAATAATAGCTTGAATATCTGAATCAACTCGAATTAAATTTTGTTGACAGCCCAACATGAGTCATCCTCTTTGTTGTCATATAATCATACAGCAAAAACTCGAAAAACTTCCTGAATAAACGTTTATTTTTTCGGATTCAGGAATCTGAATTTGCAATTATTGAAGAACATTGCAAAGCTGTAGCTAGAACTAAAACTGATGTACTTAGAGAGAATTAATCAGGAGCCTCAAGGTTAAGGGAAAGCCGTCCTAAAAGGACGGGGCTTCAGACCCAATTTTTTGGTGAACGCGGTCTTTTAATTATTATATACCGCTAGCTCCGATCGCATTTAGCCCGCGACTGCGAAAAATATCAACAGTTTGTTGCACGAGTTCCGGTGAAGCGGGAGGTGTATCCTTGAGTTCGTAATCAAATTTTAATTGTTCCCATTTGTATTCTCCCATTTTATGAAATGGTAATACTTCTACTTTTTCCACATTGTTCAGATTGGCAATAAACTCCGCTAGTTTTTCTACGTTTTCGATGTGATCGGTGAGGTGAGGAACGAGAACAAATCGAATCCACGTCGGTTTGCCAATTTCGCTGAGATATTTTGCCATTGCTAAAGTAGGCTCGATCGAAACGTTGGTGACTTTGTAATACAGTTCGGGAATGTAGGATTTAATGTCCAATAAAACCAAATCTGCCATTTCTAGCACCGGTTTAGCAACTTCTAAAACACAGAAGCCTGATGTGTCCAGGGCTGTATGCAAGCCCATTTGATGACAGCGGGTAAAGATTTCTCTGACAAAATCCGGCTGCATCAACGGTTCGCCGCCGCTGACTGTAACGCCTCCTTTCCGCAGGTAAGATTTACATTTTGTAATTTGTTCGATTAAATAATCGACTGTTACTTCTTTACCATCGTGGGAATTGCGACAGTCGGGATTGTGACAGTAAAGACAGCGTAACGGACAGCCTTGGGTGAAGACGATAAACCGGATTCCGGGGCCGTCTACAGTACCAAATGTTTCGATTGAATGAATGCGACCAATTCCAGACATTTAATTTGCTGTTTGTTGGTAAGGATTTTGAGAGTAGGGATGATATCATTTCCGGTAACACCGGAATGATGTTGACTGTTGACTGTTGACTGTTGACTGTTGACTGTTGACTGTTGACTGTTGACTGTTGACTG